>CAMPUN010000323.1 GCA_946997275.1 uncultured Porphyromonas sp. | reverse complement strand
CCACTCCGCATTGGGCTTTCCCGTAGCTTTGTCTATTGCTAGAGCATAGCCTCTGTGCTGCTTGAGCTTCTGCTCAAGAATCACATTCCCCTCAGCATCGCAAAAAGCTCCGGCACCACGTCCTGCTATGTAGACCTTGTCCTTGCCGACAGCTATACCATCAACAAAGACCTTTGTCCAGTTGTGTTCCTTCACCATTTTAATCTGAATCTGAGAGATCCACGAGACCTTTAGATCTGTGTCTAAGCAGAGCGTGAAGAGAGTCTCTTTGTCAGACAAGACAAGTTTTTTGTCTCCAATGGTGATTGGAGTCTCAGCTTTTTCGGATGAAATACGACCTGAAGCATAGAGTTTTCCTTCATCATACTTAATAGCCATGAGTTTTGAAAATTCGATAGGATCACCTTGCTCTGTCAGATGTTTAATGTAATTTCCCTCATTATCAAACTTGAGGATAAAGAAGTCTCCTACGGATTTTTGTACATCACCATTCCAACCTACATTGTTCTTTGCTTTGATGGTTGTCTCGCCGATGGTTATGGCCGTGCGGACGAAGCCACAGACATAGACGTATCCCTTGGGATCTACTGTTATACCCGTAAAGTCTGCTCCTAGCATTGTCCCAAATTTGTAGCGCGTCGCATCGGGTCTAGGCTGATGATCCACATCAAAGAGTTTGTGATATACAACTTTCCCCATAGAGTCAACTTTGATCAACATCGGCACATACTTGCGATACTTGGCCTCAGCATTAGGATCTTCTCCAGCCCCAACAAAGAGGGAAGATATCTTTATATCGTATGGAGTGCCATCTCCTTGTACAATACGCACTAAGTCTCTATCTGTTTTAGATGTTGAGTTAGCATCTCTAAGCATTAGAACAGCGACAAAACCTCCATCTTGAGTCGCTGCGAGACTAGTCGTCCCAGCCTTGGCTATCTCGCCACGAGCTCCATATATATGCCATAAGAGCTTACCATCAGGAGCTATCTTATAGATTGATAAGGTCTCACTGCCACTATTCCCTTGCCCATCGTCTCCGTAAGAGACGGCTTTATCTGTAGGGTTAGGGGCATCATAGTTAAAGACCGAACTAGAGTCTGTACGAACCTTGCTATAATAGTTGTTCGTAGCAAACAGATTCCCATCTTGCGAAGCGATGACTTCTCCGGGTGTTTGTGTTCGCTTCACATTATTGGAAATCACCCGATACCAGAGGAAGTTCTTTGCGATTCCCTCGTCTGGAGTCTGCGCTATCGTCACACTCGCCGTACAGAAGAGCGTGAGGAGTATAAGTAATACTGGTAGTTGTTTTCGCATACTGAAGATATTTGATTGTTTGGATTTACTATTAGAATGAGATGCCACAGCGTATGGCTCCGTAGTTGCTACCACACAGACTCGTCTGCATATGGAGGTAGTCTAGTGAGAGCCACAGCGCATAGCTACTGCTGAGCTGATAGCCGTGAGTCATAGAGAGCCCGTAGGTCATCTGCGTGGAACTAGCTATCTGGAAGGCTCGCTCCAGTGTCTCAGCATAAGTAGGTATAGGCTGATGCTGAGGTGCTAACTGTAGCGAAGGGTGTCCCATCTTTGCCCATACACTATAAGTAGGTGTCAGAGAGACAAAGTACTGCCCACGATAAAAGCTAACATACGGAGCCAATGTCCCTCCTAGATGGTAGAAGAGCCGCTCTGCTTGAGGTAGCAAGTCTTCCTCATGTAGTCGATAGCCGAGCGAAGTGGATACGCCCCACGACCAAGGCGTGCGAGTAGCGTCCTGACTACCCCAAAAGCCTTTAGCTCCAAACTCTAAGGTCTGCCCATAGTATGACCGCTCCGTGGCTATGCGAGGGTAGATATTTCCCTTAGGATCACCGAAGAGATGGACAGCACCTCGACGTATGTCGCCCTGTGTGTAGAGTGCTACGCCCCAACGCCCCAGTCGTGCTGAGCGAGCGGTGTATCCCGCCTGCAGATCTATCGTGTGACTGGAGAGTGTCGAGAGGGGTAGGTTGTTGAGCTCTCGTATGATACGATCGGTCGTCAGCAGATGCCACGCAGCCAAAGCATAGAAGCCTTGACGCGACTCGCTGGTAGGGGTTAGCCCGAGCGAGATGCCATAAGACAGCCCTTGATAGAAGAGCGATGTATTGCCTCCCCTAAAGCGATAGTAGTCTCCCCCGATGCCCGTAAAGTGATATTCACTAGCCACTCCGAGCTCACTCAAGAAGCCTACCTGATTGTTTTGCTTGTAGCGACCTAGCGTACCTGCTAGGGCTAGCGCATAGTCGGTAAGCTGATAGCCTATGCCGATCTGCCCCTCTAAGCGTGTAGCCAGATTGCGAGGACGAGGGTCTTGCGTACGGTAGGCAAAGGTGGCGCGATAGTCAGCTGTCAGGGAGAGGAGCCAATTGCCGAGGCGATGTACTGTACCTGCGCCAAAAGTGTAGAGATCTTGGTGCAGACGCGCTGTATGCGCCGTGTCTCCCATGACGTAA
>CAMPUN010000322.1 GCA_946997275.1 uncultured Porphyromonas sp. | reverse complement strand
CGTATCACAAGGCAGACAACGAACGATGGCGACAGCTAGACTTTGTCCTTGGGTACGAAGTCAAAGTGTCGGGAACGAACCCCAATGTTTGCCCACTCTGCATGGAGCTAGAGGGCAAATACCCCAAAGAGTTTGAGTTCGTAGGATGGCATCCACACTGCAGATGCCACGCAATCCCTATTCTCGAGAAGCCCGAAGACTTCCTAAAGAGACAGCAAGCACTCCTGCAAGGACAGCACGTGCCACCCCTAGGAGCTGTCAAGCAACCACCACAAAACTTCCTCCAGCACCTTAAGAACAACAGCGACCGACTCCAGCAAGCCAACAAGCGAGGCACACTCCCCTACTTCATCCGCGACAACTACAAGGTCACCAAGAAGGGAGAACTCACGCCTATATTTAACGCTCAATCTATAGAAACTCAAAAGCTAGGCACATACGGCAACAAGCTCGGACGCAAAGCAACTAAAGAGGCGCAGACAGCTCTAGCCGATCACAAGACACTAGACAATTTCTCTGAAGCTCAAATGAGAAACTTTGAAGAAATAAATAAGACTACGGGATATAAGCGTGGAAAGGCAATGTCGTTTGAGGAAGCAGACAACGGACAATCTAACATGTCACGAGACACCGAGAACTGCTCCTCCTGCGTAGTAGTACACGAGATGAGACTTAGAGGGTATGATATCACAGCCTTGAAGTACGATGCACGAGACGGAAGCATATCAAAGCTACTATCAGAGGACACTCGTAGCGTCTGGATGACAGCCAAGGAAAAAACGCCCGAATTCTCAGCTTTGATTGGTGGGGAGACAGACGATATTATGAAAGCTATAGAAAAACAAACCCAGCCAATTGGTAGTCGCTACCATATAGGCTGGGATATTTCAGAAGAGTTAGGACATGTCGTTACAGCTGAGAGAACTGCCAACGGATTAGTTATCTACGATCCGCAAAAAAACACGTTCTTATCTCTAGAAGAAGTTGTAAGTGATATGATGAGCGAGTCGAAGATTCAATTATTGCGTGTGGATAGGCTACTACTAAGAAGTGATCTTCTGGAGTTCATCTCCTCCTCTTTGAAATAGATCTTGCTTTATTACCAAACGAACCTGCTCATGAGACAACTGGACTCCATCGGCAAAGTAAAGGTGAGGGTACCCGACTTTTGCTCCAGCGGGTATGGAGCTGTTGCTGAGCTGGTAAACTGTTTTGTCAGCTAAAACGCCAACACGCCTTATAATGTCCCAATCGTTTGGTATCGCAATAGCTTTTAGTTGCTCTAGTACAGAAGGGTCTATTTGATTCATAATGTATTCGTTTTCAGACACTCCAAAGGTACAAACTATTTTCACAACAACAGAATGAACAGCTTCGAGTAATATCACACCAGACGAGAGCAAGCTATAACAGCTACAACAGTAGATGCAACAAGCGAGACGCACGCTACAATGAACATGAGCTTCTTGTAATTGATAGGATTACGCAAGCGAGGGTTCCAAGCGAGGTACGAGACCCCATACTCAGTAAGAGAGACAGACAATATATGATAACCCTCCAGCCACGCAACACGTATCAACCTCAATCGATCAAGGTTAATACATGCAAGACGATATCTATCTTCAGACATAGTCAGTGAAGAGTCTTTCAACCCTAAGGAGATCTGTCGTAAGACGACACGCTCATCTTTACTCAATCGAAGTCTATCCATACGAAGTTAACATTTTAACCACACCAAAGATACAAACAAACAGCCACAATATTAATATGAAAGAGATAGCCATACAGATACCAATCTACAAGACAGCCGTACTCATCTACTGGGGAAACCGCAAGGGACTATACAAAGCAGTCAAGCGTAACTCAGACAAGGCGACGGCTAGAGAGGGCATCGAGGAGGTCGCACCAGACACCGAGGGGGTGACAGTCACAACATCGGGTCGTACAGTAACCATATACCTTGCATCGCCACCACAAGACGCACAAAGCGTGGCTCTACTCATTCACGAGTTAAGCCACGCTACAAACTTTATCCTCCGAGAGGCAGGCATACCTCACACAGAAGACACCGAGGAAGCCTACACCTACCTACTAGAATACCTCACAAGAGAAACACTTAACCGAATTTACAAATAGCCACAATAACAATATGAAAGACAACACACCACACTACACCGAGCTACCAATAACACAGCTCGAGGAAAACAAAGGGCAACTCGAGGGGCTACCAGCCAACACACGCAACATACAGCCCGACGACGAGGAAGAGGCAAACGAGTACAAGCAGTTTGTGGAGAAATTCAAACGCAAGAAGACCACGGACGACTGCTATACCCCACCCGAAGTATATGAAGCAGTCAAACAATGGGTGCTAGAGGAGGTACCAGAGATTAGGGAACTTCGGATTGTTAGACCTTTTTATCCAGGTGGAGATTACCAAGCGGAGGACTACACGGGAGCAGTCGTAATAGACAACCCACCATTCAGTATTCTTGCAGAAATTAAGAGGTT
>CAMPUN010000321.1 GCA_946997275.1 uncultured Porphyromonas sp. | reverse complement strand
ACGTCGCTCTTGAGGTCAACGACCAAAACTAGATCATAGTTAGGCTCAGAGAGCATGTACTCCTTAGAGAGTGTGATCGTCCCCTCGGCAGAGATATCTGTCGTCTTGCCGAGTAGTTTGTCAGCGTCTAGCTGTTTGGGCTTACGGCTGTTCACCTCGTAGAGGTATATCGCCGTGATGTCGCTCGGCTTTGTCTCGCTGAGCTTGTAGTGCAGAGCCGTCAGCTGGGGAGCCTTGGCTAGTCCCTCGGTTGTAATCTTGAGGTTAGAGACGATGAGCGACTGCTCACCGATGTAGGGGTCGTGGCTAGCACTCTTGTCCTCTAGGATAGAGGTAACCTGAATCGCAGGCTGATCGACCGTGCGTACGATGATCTTAAAGCCGGCGCCTGGATTAGCTTTCGTCTTGCTGCCGATCGTTATCTGACCAGACTTACCACTGGAGCGAAGCTTAAGGGGTAGCGTCGGTCTATCCGCCTTGGTAAACTTCCTGATGACTAACTTCTCGTCAGGCGTCAGCCAGTCAGAGAAAGGCGCACTGCCCTCGAGGATGTAAAGCTCGTCTTGATTGTCTAAGGCCAGCGCCTGTATCTCTATCTCGACACATTTGCCAGCTTGCTCAGGTGTGAAGACGATCTTGCCCGTCTTGCTTGCCTGGGCATTGCCGTCGGCTCCTCCACTATCGTAGAGGATCAGCGGGGTGTCTCCTACTTTATGCTCGTTATTGCCATAGATCGAGGTGGGCATCAAGAGCGTGTTGTCCTCTTGTCCCCACACGATCGGTGGCAGAAGTAACCAGCAGAGTAGTAGGAGCGTTGTCGTTACTGTTCTTTGCATAGTAATTGAGTGAATATATAGTTTGTTATTGTCTGCATATACGATAATTCGCAAAGGCTCCGCCCTCTAGGCGTAGGAGTGCGACGTAGCAATCGCTCATAGCGGGCAGAGCGACCGTCGCGCTACCCACAGAGAGCGGGTGCGTCAGGACGAGTTGCCCGTCTATATTATATAGGTATAGTGTACCGGTCACCTCGCTCATGATCTGTAGCATGTTGTCGCTACTGGAGAGACGCACGGTGGGCGTCGCTGCTGTGGGGGAAGTTATGCTGGTACCCTTGGGGAGAGGCTTGATGCCCGCAAACTCGGTCGAGACTTCGCCCGTCTCATCGGTCTGCTGGTGGACGCCCGTCTGCACCTTGAGGAAGTCGATACGCTCTAGGCGCACCAGCTCACCCTTAGCGTTGACCGCACTGTCTATATCAATGTGACTACCCGGGGAACCGTTAGGATGATTGTCCGCATATCCATAAGCGTAAGGCTGAGACTCCCAAAGGCCTCCCTCATGCTCTTGCTTCATACAGTCCGGTAGGCGGACGCCCGAGAAGGTTACTTTGTCACCCTCCCAGAGCGGGTAGTAGCTATTTGTCGTGTGGTACTTATTGCGCGGTATGAGTCCCGACTCACCCTCCGAGTCGCTCCAAGCGACGGGGTCGTTGTACGGGTCTTTTGGCTTGTAGTAGGTGATTGCGTAGTCTAGGTTGCTCCGATAGTCCTCGCTGCCACGGATGCGATACCACGGGTCGTCTGCCAGTCCGTTACCATTGGCATCTTGGCTCACATAGATGATGCCTGGCTCGGCATTACCAGTGAAAGCGTTGCCCAGTATCGCAAAGTCCGCTTGGTTGGGCTGATTGACCAATGCGGGCTGGATGCGAACGATGATGTAGCCGCCCCACCCGCCGAGGGAGAGGAAGCTCCCCTCCTGGACGAAGATGCGCTGTGCCTGCTGGAGTAGCTCTTGATAAGTCGATACGCCCTTGCTCGCCATCACTTCGCTCCCCATAAATTGCCCAGGAGCTGGGTGGTAAGCGACCACCTCCGTGATGCGACTCTCCTGAGCAGAGAGTGTCGCCACACCGAGGAGGAGTAGAGAGGTGAGGCTGTGTAGTAAAAGCGAGTAGATAGGTCTCATATCGTAGAGTCTAGAGGATTCAAGATACTGTCTCAGTACCGCATGGCAGACTCTACGACTCAACGACTTTAACGGCTCAACGAGCCACGGACTAGGAGCTCCTGTCCCAGTCATCTAGTGCCAGAGAGCGTACGAGCGCCCCCTTGCCCCAAGCGTATCGTGCTGCAAAGTCCACGTTGCAGACTGATAGAAAAAAAGGATCGTGGCAGGTCTTCTGGCTTAGCTCGCTAAGGTGTATCCTTCCCACCCCAGAGTGACGTTAGCGGGGCAGTGGCTTCATCAAGTCGATGACACATTAGCCTTTGGTGAGCTTTACAGCAACGGGTTTGCTCAGGACTTACACCTGATTCCCTCTTCGAGTGGAGTGGCACGCCTCTCCACTAACCAAGATCGCTGGCAAAGGTACTAAAAGCAATCAACAATACAGTTACGCAAAAGAAGCCCCGCAAGTCAACCAGTGACGCGGGGCTCCTCTAACTTCTAATTTCTAATCTCTAACCCTTATCCTTCGCCTCGACAATGTTTGAGGTGAACTCGAGC
>CAMPUN010000320.1 GCA_946997275.1 uncultured Porphyromonas sp. | reverse complement strand
AGTAGCGCCATGAGTAGCACTGTGAGGGGTAATAGTAGTACTTTCTTTGCCATTGGAGGTAGCGGAGTTAAGTAATTAGAAGTTAGAGATTAGAGGTTAGAGGTTAGAGATTAGAAATTAGAGGTTAGGGGTCTCTAGTGGGTCTCGTCTCTTGTGCGCTCTAGTGGGTCTCGTCTCTTGTGCGCTCTAGTGGGCCTCGTCTTTTGGGATCTCTAGTGCTTCTAGTGAATCTAGTGGGGCTAGTGGCTCTAGTGAATCTAGTGGGACTAGTGCTGCTAGTGTGTGGGATAGTCAGTGACTGTGTTGGGGAAAGGTTAGTGTCGCTAGCGTGGCTCCGCTCGCCGTGGAGCGTGAGCCACGCCGCGAAACTATATTGTAGACGTACGCATCTGTACGTCAGGCGTGATTACTTCTTGTAACCGCCAGTTACGTCAGGCTTGATGTTGACAGCCTTCCACTCGTAAGGCTTAACCTTAACAACGAGCTGCTTCTTCTGGTTGGGCTCTGGATCTGGAGTGTCAGGGTTGTTAGGATCGGGCGTACCATCATTTCCAGTCTTGAAGTCATCGCTGAGATCCTTGAGGTCAAGCTTGTAGACTGTACCAGCCTCAAAGCCACCGTCGAGGTCTTTCGTCTGCTCCTTCATAAAGCGAACGATGGTTACGTAGCGCTGAGTCATCTTAGCTAGCTCAGGCTTAGCCTCTAGAGCAGCTTGGGTATACTTAATATTGAGCTTGAGGATCACGTGATCAAAGAATTCGCCCTCAGCCTTCTCAGCAGCCATCTTGGGGAAGAGCTGGTAGCCAGCGACCTTGTTACCAGCTACGAAGTCGTTTAGATCGGCATTCTCGATCTTATCGTTCATTGCATCCTGGAGAGCAGGATCATCAGCAAAGCCGTCCTTACCATTGGTTATGCTCATATAACGAGGACCAACGATGGTAGAGAGGTAGTGATTGACATAAACATGCTCCACAGTGATAGACTCGAAAGCTTGCTTGCCATTAGCGTTAGCCTGACCTTCGATCTTACCAAAGACCTCTAGACGAGCAACAGCAGGCTTAGGCTCTAGTGTAACTGTATAAACAGTCTTGTCACCAACAGTTGACACCTCTACTTGTGTAGCCTCAGCTGCTAGAGGGATAACCTTGCTATAGTTAGACTCTTCAATGCCCTCAGTCTTGATAATCTTGCCCTGAAGCGTCGTGATGTCTGTGGTAGCCTCGATCTTACCATTAGCAGTAAGAGCAACCGTGTTGACTACGTAGTTTACATCCTGCTTGTAGCCTTCATCGGTCTTTGCCTGGGCAAGCTTAGTAGCATCTAGCGTAATTGTCTCACCATTGTCTAGTGTTAGGACGACGTCTGTCATGCACTCAGTCTTATCACCAGTAGCAATAGCACCCTCGAGGTTACGTAGCTCGGAGTCGTTGATGCGGATACGGAGGATTGCGTCCTCACTCTTTGGCTCATCGTTCTTCTTGCAGGAGAACAGAGCTAGTGCCATCATGGCGATGGCGGCCATCTTCATGTACTTCATAAAGTTTTGTTAGTTGATTAAAAGTGAATATACTGTTTGGTTATTGTCTGGTTTGGAGGACGAGTAACCCTCTGTAGGGACGCTCGATCTGAGCGTCCGTCCCCGTTAAAGTTACGAGGGCTATTTGTTTTGCTGTTCTACAACGGACGCTCAGATCGAGCGTCCCTACATTTCGTTCTTCGTTGGGTTATTCGTTCTTCATTTCGTTCTTCGTTTAGTCTAGCGTTGTGTTGATGTTGATGTGTGTCCAGTCGACGACGGATACGGGGATCGTGTTGGAGGTCTCCTCGGGCAGTTCGTCGGTGCCCTCGGGACGTGGCGTTATCTCGGTGATCTCGCTCGTATCCTTGATACCAGGGTTGGTATTCATTGAGAAGAGCGGATTGAGATACTTCAGGTCGATGCGGTATATCTTGCCGGGGTCAAAGGAGACGAGCGACTCGTCGGCAGTGCCCTTGGTGACGAGGAACTTACGTATGGTGATGAAGCGTCTTACCTTCTTCTCGCCCAGATTGTCTACACCGGTGCAGGCGTAGACATCGTGTCCCTTGTCCTTGTTGTATACCTTATAATTAAAGTGTCCTACCCGAACGCCCAGGGTGTACTCGACCTCTACGATGATGTGGTCTAGCGAATCGGCCTTGTCAGCTGTAGTAACGCCGGGGTAGATCTGATAAGCGTCTACCTTGCCAGTGGTCATCGTCTTAGCGTAGTCCTTGGCACCACCTAGTGCGTCAAAGAGGGTGTGCATCTTGTCGTTGTGTCCAGTCCATACTGTGCCATCTAGATTATAGTTGTCAGCAGTCAGGCGTGTGCGCTGAGCGTTGGCGACATTGGATGTCTCCTTATAGTTATTGACATAGATGCCTCGTATGGTGAAGTTCTTGATGTAGCGCAGTGTGAGGTCCTCAGGGGTTGGTAGCCAAGAGTACTCAGTCTGAGTCTGCGAGTAGCTCTTCATCCTGTTTTCGATGATCCAGTTGACGGTGCTCTCCTGCGACTCTACA
>CAMPUN010000319.1 GCA_946997275.1 uncultured Porphyromonas sp. | reverse complement strand
ATAGAGGCCACCTCGTTTCGCTTGATGGTAAACCGCTTGATCGGGGCTAGCACCTCTATCTTCGTGATCTCCCAGCGTATGGCGGGCTTCCAGTAGATCGCCTGAAAGATGGCTCGCGCTGCACTAGGCGTGATCACATCATAGCTGACACGCTCCACCTTCATCTCGGGGCGTGTGAAGCAAGCGAAAGGGCCACGCACACGCAGGCAGTACTCCTTATCTATATACTCTTCCATATGTTTATGCTGTCATGAATGTTGATGTCTGATCGATTATCTGTATCCCAGTCTCCGTGCTGTAGAGCTTATCATCGGTCAAATAAGCGATGCCGCCCTCGCTAACTGAGATGCTTCCCTCCAAAGTTAAACAATCTTTTTGTTTTAGGCCAACGGTAAGACGATTCATTTGTCGGTACTCTTGTCGTGTCAGCGGAAGGTTGCTTTGGAGCTTCTTGATGATCGCTTTTCCCGCATCGCCATAGGGTATAACGATCGGGGTGTCCTGATTCTCAATGTATCTAAAGTTCTCGCTCGCTGTCTCATACTCGAAGCGTAGCCCCTCACATCGATCGTCATCCACATTCCAAAGCAGTCTGGAGACCCTCTTATCTTTCTCCTTGGTCTTCTTGTTGTCAAAGCAGTCGACATCATTATAGAATGCCTGGTAGTAGCGCTCGATCTCGGCTCTCTGTGGAGCTCCCTGCTCAGACAGCCGATCAAGCAGATCCTCCAGAGCGCCTTGCGCCCAGCTCATCTCACCCGGGATGTCCGTCCCATCAGTAAGGCGAAAGATGTAGACCTCGCCAGGCTCTGCCATACGCCCTTCACGATTGCACCGCCCAGCGGCCTGCATGATTGAGTCTAGACCCGCCATCGCTCGGTAGACCACGGGGAAGTCTAGGTCTACACCAGCCTCGACCAGCGGTGTACTGACGACACGCACCGGCTCTCCAGCCTTCAGGCGCTGGCGTATCTCCTCTATGCGCTTCTGAATGTGCGCCGAGCACATCCTTCGTGAGAGATGGATCAGCCCCTCGCCCGACTTGTCTTGAGCTTGCAGAGCCGCATAGAGACGAGCCGCATCCTTGCGACTGTTTACGATACAGAGGAAGCTCTCGTGCTCGCCCAACCGCTCGGCCAGCTCCTCCGTAGAGAGCCGAAGCGGGTCCCAATGGTAGCGAACCTTGTCAAAGGGCGCGAAGCGCTCGGCATCATAAGGTACGACCTCCTGAATGGGCTCCTCAAGGAAGAAGAACTCATGGCCGATCCGCTTGCTGTCTGATAAGATGTCTTTATCAAAGACTGGTAGCGTGGCGGTACAGAAGAGAGGCTCTACACGGAAGGCGTAGTGCAGACTCTCCACCACACGCAGGATCGGGTTGAGTAGCCGAGGGGGAAACATCTGCACCTCGTCAAAGACAACGACCGAGTTGCAAATGTTGTGTAGCTTGCGACAGCGACTCACACGATGAGCGTAGAGCGACTCGAAGAACTGCACGTTGGTCGTCACCACGAGCGGCACATCCCAGTTTTCCGTCATGAGCTTGGTGTACTCCAGAGCTTCGTCAGCTCGCTCCTTGGCATCTACATCTGAGTGATGTTCCAGCACCTGATCCGCCCCAAAGATGTCCCTAAAGGTTTGCGCCGTCTGGGTGATGATCGAGGTGTAGGGGATGACGTAGATGATGCGCTCACACCCTTGCGCTATGGCGTGCTCCAGAGCCCACATCATCGAGGAGACCGTCTTACCGGCACCTGTGGGGAGCGTGAGCGAGTAGATCTTTCGCTTAGCCGTGCGCCCATGCTTGCGACATTGGTCGAGGAAGGCTGCTCGCGCCTCATTGATCCGCCCCTCACGGTTGAAGTGTGACACATACTCCTCTAGCTGTGTTTGCATCTGCTCTAGCGAAGCTTTGGCATTCTGACGAACAAGGCTTTTGTCGGGAGACATAAACCGCTCCGTGTCGAGGAAGTCGGCGTCTACCAAACAGGAGAAAAGCATTCGGATCAGTAGCTGGTAGTCTTCTTGGTATTGCTCGTTCCACACAGCAGTGACCTTGTCCAGAGAAGCTTTGTGGAGAAGCTCTTCAAGCTGGCTCGCCTCAAGTTGGAGTCCCTTGACCAAGTTCGCTACTGCTCTCTTGGTATCACTAGAACTGACAACTTGTCCTCGCCACTCGGAGTCATCGTAGAGCCCTCGGTGGTGAGCCCCGATGCAGAGCGAGAGGATCTTGAGAAGTTGCTGATTACCGCCCACCTGCTTTAAGTCGTAGGCGTAGCGTGCTCCTGCGGGGCTGTGCGGGGTGCGCCACCCGTTGAGCGTCGGGTCTAGACCTGACTGCTGACGAATGTAGCGCTGGAAGCTCGCTTGGTACTTGCCCAAGTCGTGCAGGAGCCCCAGCAGATAACCGATCTCGCCAAGCTCTGGATAATCAGTAATGCGCTCAGCGTAGCTCTGCGCCAGCTCCGCCACGCCGTGTAGATGATCTAAGAGAGGCTGCGTCTCGTAGGAGCCATCCTCTAGAGCCCTTACGTGGGCTATCTGCTCTGTGTTGCTCATAGTGTGG
>CAMPUN010000318.1 GCA_946997275.1 uncultured Porphyromonas sp. | reverse complement strand
CGTAGAATGAGCCATCCTCGCAGATGACGCTCATATTGGTCTCCGTCTCAAACTCACGGACGGCAGCCTTTACACGCAGCACATTCTCCGCATCGTCAGCCTTCCCAGCAATAATGTTTTGCGACCCGAGGTCTACATAGCGTATAGCTGCAGGAAAGATGAGATGCACCGTCTTTTCAAACGTGACCTCCAGCCCGTAGGGCAATACGACCCGTCCATTCGGTATCGATCGGCTCATCCCTTGGTAAAGGTCTCCGCTACTCAGTAGTTGATTGTTTCCCTCCACTTGTTGTGCCATAGCGGGGAGCGTTATCGTAGCACAAACTACGATAGATAAAATCCATTTCTTCATAAGTATATCAGTTGTTATTGTTAGAGTTCTAAAAGCTTACTTCGTCTGTACAAGGAATAGTCTATATCCCCCTTTGAGCGTCACCTTAATTGTTCGGAGCTTCTTCTGTAGTAGTTGTCCAGCTCCCTGCATCACCCCTCTAGTCACCTCGGAGATGATTTGGTCTTTAGCCGAAGAGGAAAAGGTGAAAGAGGTTCCCATCGATCCCCCAACATTTGCCCCCATCTCCTTGATGGCTGACACCTCTTCAGAGCCAGGAATATAGACTCCCATCTGTCCGTCTGTATCATAGGCAGATAGTTTGACCGGCAGAATGCGACCATTCACCTCTATGCTCTTAATCAGCAGCTGCATTCGATTGCCATCTATCTTAGCTTGTGCCATCAAGATACTATGCTTCGGGATTGAAGTTTGCTGCACGCGAGCCGTCTCCAGCAGGCGAAGAGCAACGTAGTCGCCCTCTTTAAGAGTCGTTGTTTTGTCCACCACTACGCAAAGGGTATTCCGCTCACCAGTGTGTGCGGAGCTATTAGAGAGCGAATGAAAGCTCATATTCCGCTCCTTGGCTCCGTACATCTCCATAAACTCCTCGTCACTCATTGGCTGGTCCAGTGCTGAGACCAACGGCTTGTGGTCAGCTATTATCTCCATGGGAGCCTCGTCCTTGGCAGCTCCACCGCTAGGCGGAGATACGACCTGAGACTGCTCACTCATAGGCATAGCTCCATGGGCAGGAGAGGCACCAGCTGCGGGCAAGTACTTAGCCGCCATTTGGTAGCTCTTCTCCATAAGAGCTAGTTGCTTAGCTTCCTCGTCATCGTCTTGTTGGCTAAGCTCGTGCAGTTCACGTCTGAGGTCATCAATCTCCTGTTGCATAGCTTCTCGCTCCTCCTCATAAGGGTCAGAGCCGTAGAAGTCCGCTAGCAGACGGTTGTTCTCCTCGTAGCGTTGCATCGAAGACTCAATCTTATTCCCAACGACCGCCTCCTGCGGGTCGCTCTCAGACGAGTTTCCCTCCTGCTGAAAGTACTCCGCCAGTCTCCCCACCTCCTCACGAGCTTGCTCCTCTTGAGTGGTATGGTCAACTAGTTCATAGGCTTTGAGTTTATTCTCCGTAAGCTTTTCGGTCGTCGCTTGTGGTATGTTGTCATTCAACCCCTCACCAGCGTCCGTTTGCTCTTTAGTGGCGGGTGCAAATATAAACCACATAGCAAGGACAAAGATAATCCCTAGCCCTGCGAAGACTAACACCTTCTTCAATTGTTCTTTCTGTTTATGCTCCATAGTTACTAATCGCTAAATGTTCCATTCTCTTGATGTAGGTTGTATCCCTCTGTATCGGGCTGTCCACCAGCTCTCCCATAGGGATAGGTGGCATCTCCTCACGGTGCGGGAGGAAGAACTGTGCCACCATCCAGATTGAGCAGGCTAGGTAGACGAGACTCAGTCCGTAGACAATAATCTGTCGCTGTCTGTTCGTTAGCATATTGCATCGCTCTCTTAGCCGTACCTGCCCCCTCAAATAGCTTCTTCTGAGGGTAGGTCTACTTCTCTGCTTCATAGTCTTATCGCTTGTAAGTTTGGATGTCACGATTCTCTCGTACGAGGAAGTGCTCCATCAGAAACCCTTGCGGATTGTTGTCCGAGCGAACCGAGTTTTGCAGCGAGCAACTAGTCACCAAGCTCCGCTCCGTGACATTGCTCTGTCGGATAATAAACTGCCGAGCAAAGGTGGTTACTTCATAGGGGTATGAGTCAAAGTCACACCGTATGGAGTCAATCTCTATACGTTGGTTGACATTGCCCGAGATAGCTCGATTGTAGTACCCCTTCTCCGCTAGATCCTTGTAGTAGTTAAAAGCGGACTTGTCACATAGTTGGAAAGCACGCTCCATATTCTTCTCGATAGCATCCTTGTCGGGTGCAATCGTGAAGAAAAGCTCGTGAAAGCGTCTTACATGCTCTCGAGCCTCCACTGGGCGGTTCATCGAAGCGTCTTGGCTCAGAGCCAGCATCAGAGACTTCCCTTGGTCTAGTACGTACACCTTCTCACGCTGCTTCTTAGCAAAGCTGTACGAAGCGTAGACCGCATAGCTACTGACCGCTATACAGACTATCGCAAAGATGATGGCGTAGAGCCTAATCTGCTTGAAAGAGGTCTCTATGTTTGTGAGTGATTTGAATTCCATATTCCATTATTCTAATTGTCTTATAT
>CAMPUN010000317.1 GCA_946997275.1 uncultured Porphyromonas sp. | reverse complement strand
ACCTTGCTTCCCCTGATATGTGTGACTCCAGACGAGCTTAGCTTGCTCGGGAATAGTTTGTCCTTCCGCCTTGATAGCGTCTTGTGGTGTAAGCGCAAAGAGCTTGAACTCCAGTCGCTCCACATTGCTCATTTGAAGCTCTACAAACCCTAGATGGTCAGCTAAAATAAAGTTAGGGAAGAAGATATTTAGATGTGGGGTAAAGAGTTGTCGGCGGATCCCCTTACAGAACTCAGGGTACTTGCCCTGCTTGTCAAGCCACTCCAGGTAAGGCGTGATGAAGTGGTAAGCACGCAGAGGGTCAGAGCCGTTGGCATAGTAGTAGTGGAAGAGTCGCTTGTATATTTCCATCGTCTCAAGGTGCATCTGCTGGCTCTGCTGGAGTAAGCCCTCTAGCCGCTTCGCTACGGTACTGGAAGCTGTGCCACGGGTTGTCTCCTCGAGGGTTACCGCTTGGTAAAGGGCGTAAAGCCTAGCCCCCTCGTCTGCTTGCTGGAGTTGATCTTCCGTTATGAGCGCACCGATCCGATCCGACCAGGTGGGTATGCGTCCGAGCTTTTGCTCTAGCTGATGCAACAGAGAGATAGGAAGAACCTTCAGCAGGTGGCTTATGAACGTATAGTTACCCTCTTCGGGAAGGCGATCAGCGTAGATCTCAGCGGATAGCTGCTTCGCCTCTTGCCGTGGTATCACCTTGTAGAGCTCAGCACTGGGAGCGAAAGCTATCTCCAGTAGCGGATCAATAGCTTTCATATAGTCCGCCTCGCTCCAGTAGCGAGGCGTGACGTTGTCTTGCTCTTGGGTCGTGATGCTTAGTCCCTCTGACCTAAAGCTCCAATCAGAGCTCTTGACGATATATTCCCGTGCTATGTATAGCGCGAGGAAGCGCTGATCCCGCTCTGACAATTTATCCCGTCCTTGCCACGTGGTGTGGAGTAGGGGGAACTGCTCCAGCAGACGGTTGTAGTCTAGTCTGCGAAGAGCCGTCTTGTGCGCCTCCAGAGCCTCGATGGTGTAGTAGAGATTGCCCTCGCGGAGAGCCTGTGCGGCGAGTCGCTCAGCGCAGGAGAGCGTCTGCGTCGGCAGCCGCTTCTTCTGTAACTCCTGTAGCTCCTTGTAGAGAGCTTGGCTAGAGGTAGCTGGTTGCTGTGCCATAGTCATAGTGACAGATAGTAAAGTGGCAAACAATATACATAGTGTGGTGCGAAGTCTCATAATACAATCTTGTTTCTTTGATACCCCGAAGTTACTCGAAAAGATACAAACAAGCAAGGGATAGCGACTGACCTAAATTCCGTAAATCTCATGAGCAACCCGCAGCAGTGAGGCACGGCGTGGCTAGCGGGAGCGCCTTCGTCCTCATTAAAGGTACCAGTGTCAACGCTTTGACGTCAAAAATCGTCTTGCTTTGACTCAACGGACGCCCTCCGACTAGACACTCCCGTGCGCCCCTACAAAGGACTACTCGTCAGGAAATAGCGAAATACCTCGGTGGGTATTGGTCGTTCTCCAGCGAGGTACGGACCAATTCCTCCGAACATTGATTTCATTCTTCCGAAGTTTCATTTCGTTCTTCCGAAGTTTTATATCCCGCCTCCGTGGAGATTTTTCGTTTCCTCCCTGACAAATCCCGATTTCCTTGGGAGCTTCGCTAGTTTAGTGAGATCTGCCAGATAAAAAAGTGATAAAACGAATCTGCTTGACATGTTTCCAAAAACTTTCCAGCCTTGGAAAATGAAATTTCCAAGGGAGGAAACTTTCCTTTCCACCGTTGGAAAGTTTGGGCATCGGGTGGACAGTGCGCCAGCCTTGGGACAGACCATATCGCTACGCCCGCCCACGAAGAGAAAGGGCACCCCTCTGATGAGGAGTGCCCTATCTCTGGTCGATGGCTCTGTGTGGGTCTATCGCTTGACGATGCGGTGGAGCGTCGTCGTGCCGTCCGCAAGCGTCACCTGTAGGAGGTAACCGCCGACAGCCCACGAGGAGGTGTCGATGGTGCGGTCTGCGAGTACGCCCTCGGAGAGGCGCGTGCCGTCGAGCGTGTAGAGCTGGTAGCTACCTGTCACGCCATTAGTCTGAATTGTCAGGTAATTAGTGCAGACTGTGGGGTAAACATGCACGGCTTCTGCTTCGTTAGGCAGAGTTTCGACAGCAGAGATTAGACCATTCTCATAGAGTGGCTTGACGCTGTACTCCTTGCCCGTTGCATTAGTGACTGTGTAGCTGAGCCCTTGCGTGCGTCCTATCTCGGTGCCATCGGCATAGATGATATACTCCTTGACCACGGGCCACTGCGCTGGGTGGAAGCCACGAGCTATCGGTCTGGTCACATCAACAGGTGCGCCCGGCTCGGCATCATCTATCATAAACTCAATGGCAAGGGCGCCATCATTAATAGGTAGGGAGCCCTCAATGTCTGCGGGCATCCAGTAGTGCGTATCAAAGGAGAGGACGTTGTGACGTTTGCTCCACTCGGTAGCAGGCGTTGGGTCGATCATGGCAACATCCTTATCGAAGGCCGTCCTTGTTTGAAGCCTATAACCTACGACGAGCATCTCCTCGGGGCGTATCACCTT
>CAMPUN010000316.1 GCA_946997275.1 uncultured Porphyromonas sp. | reverse complement strand
TCCTGACGGATCAGACCGACAGCCAAGGCTCCGCCACGCTAGCACTCGGCTCCATACCTAGCGGCTGGTACATCCTAGTCGTAGGCGACCAGCCTATCTCCGTCCTAGTCGCCAGGTAGAGCAGAGACAGACCTACGGTCTATCCAAAGGAAGGGAGATACTTCACCACGGTGGAGTATCTCCCTTCTCATTTATATAGCAATCGGAATAAGTGACTCGGGTGGGATTCAAACCCACGACCTTCAGAACCGGAATCTGACGCTCTATTCAGCTAAGCTACCGAGCCTCTTCCTATCGCTACAAAGGTACGGAAAAAGAGATTAGACCTTAGCCGACCCAGTTAGTTACGTCTAGGTATTCACCACGTAGCAAATCAGCACTGTTAGGTATTTCCAGCAGGGAGAATAGCCCGTAACTTTGCATAAATAAAGGGGAACAATGAGTTGCGACGCTCCCCGATCACATGTAATTTAAATAAACATCTATCTATGCAACAGAAACGACTACGTTTTAGAACATTGCTCTTGTGCCTCTTGCTCCCGCTCATTGGGCAGCTGCAAGCGCAGACCATAGACTTGGGAGACTTTGCCAATCCCTCGTCACACTTCAACCAAAGCATCGGGCAGACGGCGCCCTTTGACTTTGATTACCTCAGTAGCGTCACCCAGCAGATCTACACCGCTGCGGAGCTACAAGGACTAGAGGGCAAGGAGATCACCAAGCTCGCCTTCCAGATCTATCTGTCTGATGGCGAGTCCTACAACACGGAGTACACCAACGACCTCCAGATCTACCTCACCAACGTATCCAACGACCACTTTGAGTCAGTAGCTGGCAAGTATCACTGGCTACCTATCAATGCCGAGCAGGATCTCTATATGAAGAAGACGATCACACTCGACCTACTGGACTTAACAATCAATGGCAATCACGAGACCTCAAAGGCTGGCATAGCCTATCACACGCTAGAGCTAGAGCTCGATAAGCCTTTTGTCTACACAGGGCAGTCTATCCTTCTCTCCGTACGCTCTAAGGCTAGTAAGTCCGCTGTCAATGGTCCAGGCAGATCCAATATAGAGTTCTGTAGCTATCCTAAGAATGTCAAAGAGATGCCCGTCCGTACAATCAATAAAGCAACAGACAAAGCTATCAGCGAGGGCTTCGTAGGTGTACTCGGTGAGACCGCTGATCGTGGTCAGAAGGATCGTGCCGTGATGCGCATCACCTTCCGTGACGCCAGCACGCCTAAGCCTAGCTACGATCCGATACACCCAGTCGTACAGCTCACCGAGGCTGGATCTCTAGCTAAGCTGATGAAGGGGATGGATCTCCTCAAGTGCCAGTCCATCACGGTCTCTGGTCCGATGAATGCTGAGGACTGCAAGACAATCCGTGACAACATGGGCAATCTGACTGAGATCAACATCGCAGATGCGACCTTTACTGAGGATCAGCTCCCCGAGGCTGCTTTTTATAATATGCCTCTCGTTCGCAAGGTGACACTCCCCCACACCCTCAAGGTGGTTGGTGAGAGAGCACTTGCTCAGATGTATAAGCTGGAGGAGGTCGTCCTCGGCACTCAAGTGACTAAGATCTGCGATAGCGCCTTTGCACAGAATCGCAGTCTCACCAAGCTTAGCCCGATGCCTGCGCTCATCACTATTGGCAAATATGCCTTTAAGGAGTGTACCGCACTCACCGCATTCCCTTGGCCTGAGACATTGACGACGTTAGACACAGAGAGCTTCTCTGGCTCTGGACTCACCGAGGTGCGCCTACCCAATGTTGCTGTCGTACCTAACACCTGCTTCTTCAGCTGTAAGGCTCTTACAAAAGTGTATCTCGGAGCCAAGACGACAGAGGTTATGTTTGGCGCATTTGCTTATTGTAAGGCGCTGACAGATATTACAGTTGAGGCGGTCCAACCTCCTAAGTCTCACATCAAGGCCTTCAATGGGCTTAAGCCAGCGAACATCAATCTCTTCGTACCTAATAATGCGCAAGAGGCCTACAAGGCGGCTAATGTGTGGAAGGGCTTCCACATCGTGCCCATTCCAGGCACAGAGCCACAAATTAAGAAGTACCTACTCACCTATCGTGTCATTGGCGAGCATGGTACCCTCAAAGCCACAACGGCTACCGGCACCGTAATAGACTCGCAGACGGAGGTCGAGGAGCATACGGCTATCACCTTTACCGCAGATCCTAAGCTTGACTACGTCGTCAAGAGCTTTAAGATCAATGGTACAGAGACCCCCATGACCGCTGGCAAGCAAAACGTCCAGACGTATACGTACAACATTGAAGCGGCCACAGAGGTGACGGTCGAGTTCGTCCATCGTCCCTATACGGTCACTTACTCTGTACGAGACAACGTGGGAGGCACGATCACAGCTACCTACAAGGGGAAGCCTCTTGACTCAGGAGCTACGACAGCTGTTGGAGAGTCTGAGACGATCATCTTCACCGCACATCCCGCAGAGCACTACCACGTCAAGAAGTGGGTCGTCAACGGTCAGGAGGGACCCAAGCCTGCTGAAAATAATCAGTGGCAAGTGATCTCTGGCAAGGACTACGTCGTCGAGGTTATCTTCGAGC
>CAMPUN010000315.1 GCA_946997275.1 uncultured Porphyromonas sp. | reverse complement strand
TATAATTACGACAAACTAGATGGGTATAGATACGATAGCACTCATGAGTACTCTGGAGGCTCCCGTACAGCGCGTATTCCTCGAGGTAGCTTACGACGGCACCAACTACTGTGGCTGGCAGGTACAGCCCCGTGGTGTCTCGGTGCAGTCTGAGCTAGAGCGCGCCCTGTCCATACTCTTTCGCCAGCCGATCTCGGTCACGGGAGCTGGTCGCACAGACGCTGGAGTACACGCCTACAGTATGATGGCGCATGCCGACCTTCCGATCCCGCACCCACCGCTAGCACAGATACAGAGAGGCTTGTGTGGCATACTGCGTGGTGGCATATCCGTTCGCTCTGTCACGCCCGTCATCCCGACGGCTCACGCCCGCTTTGACGCTACCTCACGAAGGTATCACTACTACATCTCGGCTTGTAGCAACCCCTTCTGGGGTGACTACTGCTGGGAGCGACGCACGCTCCCTGATATGGCGCTGATGAACGAAGCTTGTCGTCACTTCATCGGTGAGCACGACTTCACCTCCTTTAGCAAGTTACACACGCAGACGAAGCACAATCGCTGTACCGTCTACACAGCGCATTGGGAGCAGGTCGAGATGCCTGGTCTCTGGGATGCGATGCGCTACGAGGTGTGTGCCAATCGCTTCCTCCACGGCATGGTGCGTACGATGGTCGGGACGCTCCTCGAGGTGGGCTACGGACAGCGCACGCCAGACTCTATCGCAGAGCTGATCCAGAGCGAAGACCGCACGCTAGCCGGCTCGGCAGCTCCAGCCCGTGCGCTCTTCTTCGTCGAGGCCACCTATCCCGACTCGATCTATAGACTCGATCCTCAGTAAGAGCCTCATCGGCTACTCACGCTAGGGCTGATACATTATGAAAATGAACTAGTCTCTACGGAGGAAATCGTGAATTTCTCCGTAGAGATCTATGATTATCCAGTGAGAAGCGAAAAAACTCTTCGGACTTATGATTTCATTCTTCCGAAGTTTCATTTCATTCTTCCGAAGTTTCGTTCCTCGCCTCGGTGAAGGATTTTTGTTTTGCACGAAGCTATTGGGGATTTCCTCGGGAGAGGTTAGCGTCTTGGGCAATTCCTTGCAAAGTGTTTATCATGCGTCAGCCCTGGATTGGTTAGCTATATCACAGGTTAGCCCCCAATATTATTGTACCTTTGTAGCTAGCTATAATTACGACAAACTAGATGGGTATAGATACGATAGCACTCATGAGTACTCTGATGCGGATCGGGCAGTTGCTCTTGGCGCTGAGTCTCTTGGTCTTTATACATGAGCTGGGGCACTTCCTCTTCGCTCGGCTCTTTGGCGTGCGGGTGGACAAGTTTTACCTCTTCTTTGATGTCAAGGGTAAGGCGCTCTGGCGCTATCGCCCCAAGGGGAGTGAGACGGAGTACGGTATCGGCTGGCTTCCGCTCGGGGGCTACTGCAAGATCCACGGCATGATCGACGAAAGCCTCGACACGGAGCAGGTTAAGGAGCCGATGCGTGGCAACGAATTTCGCAGTAAGCCAGCATGGCAACGCTTTTTCATTCTGATCGGTGGGGTGCTCTTTAACTTCATCTTGGCGCTCCTGATCTATGCGGGCATATCGTACCACTGGGGCGATGTGGAGATGTCCTCACGGTCGGTCACGGCGGGGATGATCTTTAGTCCTGCGGCTCAGGAGGTGGGCTTTCACGATGGAGACATCATATGGTCTATCGACGGCAAGGAGCGGGACGTGCTACGTGCCGACTTCATGCGTGCGGTAATCGAGGCAAAGGAGGTGACCGTGCAGCGCGATGGTCAGCTGGTCAATATAGCGATCCCTGACGATATGATGCAGCGTATCTTGCGAGGCAATGAGGGGCTGATGACGATGCAGCTACCCTTTATTGCCGACAGCGTCCTGGCGGGCAGTGCAGCTGCCGAGGCGGGGGGGCAGCGTGGCGACAAACTGCTCGCGCTGGACAGTATCCCGATGCCTCACTTGCCGAGTGGTCGTCGCTACTTCTACACCCATGCAGGCGAGTGGATTAGCTCTGAGTGGCTCCGTGGCAGTGATACGGTGCAGCTGGCGATACGTCCCGACACGACGGGCGTGATTGGGGTGATGCTCCGTCCGCTGCAAGACATTTACGAGGTGCAGCAGGTGCGCTACTCACTGCCAGAAAGCTTTGTGGTAGGCTGGCACAAGGGTATAGGCACGCTTTCGGGCTATGCGCAGGATATGAAGTATGTCTTCACCCCTGAAGGAGCCTCTTCATTAGGGGGCTTGGTCTCGATGGGTAAGCTTTTCCCTGCGCAGTGGGACTGGTTTACCTTTTGGCAGATATGCGCTCTGCTGTCAATCATCTTTGCCTTTATGAATATCATCCCCATACCGGGACTGGACGGAGGGCATCTGCTTTTCGTCATCTGGGAGATGATCACCGGGCGCAAGGTCAAGGACGAAGTGCTGATACGAGCGCAGATGGTGGGGATGCTGCTCCTGATAGCTCTAGTGATCTATGCCAATGCCAATGACCTCTTTAAGCTCTTCTGACAAGATGCCTAGCGACATAACCTATCCCTCGGACTATCTAGACAAAGTAGGCTACTA
>CAMPUN010000314.1 GCA_946997275.1 uncultured Porphyromonas sp. | reverse complement strand
TCTAGACAATCTTGCAAGCAAGATTGTGAGACTGTTGACTTTTGCAACAGTCTCCGAAGGGGTATATAAAGAAAGTATCGCAACTCGTTAGAATTGCGATACTTAGTCTGTTTGCCACTGACGTAGCTTTAGCGGAGAGAGAGGGATTCAAACCCCCGAAGCGGACAAGCCGCTTTCCGGATTTCGAGTCCGGCCCATTCGGTCACTCTGGCATCTCTCCTGAAGTGGAGGCGAGGCCTATTAGGCTCTCGTCTACGGAGTGCAAAGTTAGCAACTATAATCGGAATGAGCAATAGATGAACTGATCTCTCCCGAGAAATTTCTCAATAGCTCACGAGAAAACGAAAATTCCCCACCGAGGGCCGAAATAAAACTTCGGAAGAATGAAGTGAAACTTCGGAAGAATGAAATGAAAGTTCCGATGAGTTTTTCGATCCCTCCGTGGATAATCAAAAAGCTCCACCGAAGAATTGTCCGATTTCCTTCAATATAGACGTAGATGAACCGAACTTGTATCATGCGTCAGACCTGAGCGCTTGGCTAGATAGGGGAGACGACAAGGAATTTAGTTGTACATTTGTCCTGCATTACGAGATATGTTGATGTGACTTGGTGACAGAATGGCTGAATTCGGGCGGACGGTGTCGCTGTTGCGCCTCTTTGGCAGGGTTATTGTATGGTCTCGTGATAGAAATATAGAGCTACTATGAAAAAGAACAATAAGAAAGGTGGCAAGCCTACAGAGCCACAACATATAGATGCCTCTCAGGAGACTGACAATAAGCAGGATGCACCACAGCAGAGCAGTGAGACGACTGATGAGTCTGAGCCAGATGTGGCAGAGTCTCAGTGTGAGGAGCAGCGATTGGCTGAGCTACAGGAGTCTCTGAACAAGCTCAATGATCAGCACCTCCGCATGCTGGCTGAGTACGATAACTATCGCAAGCGTACGCTACAGGAGAAGAGTGACCTAATCAAGAACGGGGGCGAGCGTGTCCTCAAGGAACTGCTCCCGATCGTGGACGACTTCGAGCTCGCGGTCAAGCATGCCCGTGAGAGCAAGAGTGAGGAGGATCCCATCATAGAGGGTCTACTCCTTATATATAATAAGCTGATCGGCTATCTAGAGAAGCAGGGGGTCGTGAGGATTGAGGCGACTGGTGCGCCCTTTGACGATAACCTACATGAGGCTGTGGCGATGATTCCAGCACCTACTCCAGAGCAGAAGGGGCAGGTGATCGATTGCGTCCGTACGGGCTATATGCTTCACGACAAGGTGCTACGCCATGCGCATGTGGTCGTCGGCAACTAAGAGGCATGGAGCTTTGATCTGCACAAGATAGATATATGGCAACGAAGAAAGACTACTATGAGCTGCTGGGCGTCTCACGAGACGCTTCGGCAGATGAGATAAAGAAGGCTTACCGCAAGCAAGCCTTAAAGTATCACCCGGACCGCAACCCTGGCGACAAGGAGGCGGAGGAGCACTTTAAGGAGGTTGCGGAGGCTTACGATGTGCTGAGCGATCCCGACAAGCGGAGTCGCTATGACCAGTTTGGGCATAGTGGCGTAGACGGAGCTGGTGGCTTCGGTGGCTTTGGCGGTGGTGGCGGCTTTACGGTAGATGATATTTTCTCCCGTTTTGGCGACATCTTCGGAGGTGGCTTTGGCGATTACTTTGGCGGCGGTAGAGGTGCTGGCTCAAGTAGAGTGCAGCGTCCTATGGGTAGTGACCTGCGCGTTACGGTGCGCCTCACGCTAGAGGATATCAATAGTGGGGTGGAAAAGAAGCTCCGCGTCAAGAAGTTGATCCAGTGTGATGGCTGTCATGGTCAGGGTACTACAGAGAGCGATGGCAAGCGAAGCTGCTCGACCTGTGGAGGCGCTGGTGTCGTTTATGATGTGCGCAACTCAATCTTTGGTCAGATGCGTACGCAGTCAGTCTGTCCTACCTGTGGAGGCTCTGGTGAGGTGGTCACGAAGCCTTGCGCTAAGTGCCATGGCAAGGGCGTGACGCAGGGTGAGGAGGTTGTCTCCTTTCGCATCCCCGCAGGAGTCGTGGGCGGTATGCAGTTGACCCTGCAGGGCAAGGGTAATGCAGCCCCCCAAGATGGCATCCCTGGAGACCTGCTTGTTGTGATTCAAGAGGAGCAGCACAAGGACTTCATACGCAACGGCAATGACCTGATCTACAATCTGCTTATCCCCATTCACACGGCGATACGTGGTGGACAGGTGACGGTACCGACGATCGATGGTAGCGCACGACTCAAGATAGAGCCTGGTACGCAGCCTGGCAAGGTGCTCCGTATGCGTGGCAAGGGACTTCCCTCAGTACAGGGCTACGGACGTGGCGACCTGATGGTCAATGTGAATGTCTTCATTCCGCAGAAGACCTCTGCAGAGGATGAGAAGTTGATCGACCAATTGGCAAGTTCAGAGCACTTTAATCCGACGGAAGCCGATCGTAAGGCTATAGACAAGAAGTATAGGGAGATGCTTGAGTAAGCATCTCCTGTACCTTAATATATGGGAGACAAAGACCGCTAATCGTATGGTACGAATGAACGCTGTGTGGGCTAGACTCACACTACTTATAGCATCGCTCTGTAT
>CAMPUN010000313.1 GCA_946997275.1 uncultured Porphyromonas sp. | reverse complement strand
AGGCTCATCACTACGCCCCACTCTTTGCCTACCGATACCGACGAGGCTATCAGGCAACCAGCCCTAAGGAGCCCGAGGGCAAATGGTCTAGACGTGCGCTCTATCGCTTACTCACACTCTGGGAAGTATTGCTCCCGTGGCACTACCGGCTACAGTCGCTACTCTATCGGCATGCGCATCAGGAAGGCGTGCCAGCGCAGTTTGTCCAGCAGATGCCTCAGTACAAGCGTGGCGTCGATATCACGCTAGGTCTGCTCAACCACTACAACCGCTGGGTGCTCCTCGTCCTCACTTTGGCCTTCCGATGGGAGCTCTGGTACCTAATCGTGACAGGTGTCGTCCTCTCGCTGATCACCCTAGGCGTGCATCTTTACCTAGAGTCTGAGTACCGCAAGCTTTACCAGGGACTCAGCGACAACATACAGCGAAAGGAGCAGCCTGAGTCTCCACAATAGAGCTATGAGTACGAGCAACAAGCGACTCCATATCTACAAAGCTTCGGCAGGAGCGGGCAAGACCCACACCATGACGGAAGCTTTCCTGAGCCACGTCTTGCAGTACCCCGAAAGTAGTTACCAGGAGGTCCAGGCGGTCACCTTTACCAACCTAGCTACCCGAGAGCTCAAGGAGCGTTTCTTCAAGGAGCTCGACACATTGGCGGTAGCGCCTCAAGAGTCGCCTTTCTACGATACCTTTAATGAGCAGTACAGTGATGCGCAGCTATCCAAAAGAGCACGCACGGCGCTCCAGTCCATACTCTTCGACTACGACGGACTACGAGTCAAGACGATCGACTCCTTCTTCCAAGACATCATCCATGCGCTAGCCATCGAGCTCAAGCAGCGCCCCACGACACGCATCGAGCTCTCCACCGATCAGATACTAGGACTAGCCGTGGAGCGACTCTTTGACGAGCCATCCCCAGAAGCCCAAGCGGCGATCAAGCGCTTTCTGACCGACCAAGCCGACAAGTCGATCTACGCTCTCAAGAACGGCCTGATCCTCTTCGCCAAGCAGCTCTACAATGAGCAGATACAGGAGCTGGCCTTCAAGAATAAACAGTTGCTCAACCCTGAGACCTATCCCCTCTTTTTGAAAGCGGTCAAGGCGCAGATCGATATCGTGAAGGAGGAGATCCGCAAGCAGGTAGACGCATTCCGAGCTCAAGTCATCCCAGGCACTAAGTTCCCTGGCGGACAGCAATCCCCTCTCGCTAGACTGACTGACACGACGAAGGATCAGCCGACCATCGGTGACACAAAGTCCTATATAACCGCCACCACGTGGAATAAGTATCTGAGGCACTTCAACGTTGAGGAGGCCCTGGATGAGCGCTACACAAAGGGCTTCGAGGGCTCCCCCCTGCTTGATGCCTTCTACAAGATACTGCCCCTCCACACAAAGCTCTTTACCCTGCAGACCGCCATCAGAAAGGGGTACGACCTGCAGCTCCTCGGAGAGATACAAAGCAACGTCAGCAAGGTCTCAGAGGAGCTAAACATCACGCTCCTAGACAACGCCAAGCAACTCATTCGCACCCTCGTGGGTAGGGAGCATAGCACAGCTTTTATCTATGAGCGGATTGGTACCAAGCTCAAGCATCACATGATCGATGAGTTTCAGGACACCAGTCGCTTTCAGTACGAAAACTTCAAGCCGCTCCTTAATGAGGCTCTAGCCGCTGATGGCTCTAGCTTCATCGTCGGAGATGTCAAGCAGAGCATCTACCGCTTTCGCAATAGCGACCCAATGCTCCTGCAGGAGAGCCTGAGCGATGACTTCTCCGAGTATGAGGAGACAGACAACCTAGAGTTCAACTGGCGTAGCGCTCCAGCGATTGTCTCTTTCAACAACCGCTTCTTCTCTCTCCTACCCAATGCCTCTGAGCTCAAGCTGGATAAATCTTCCGAAAGCTACGACCTTATCAATAACATCTACGCCGCCTCAGAGGTCCATCAAGAAGTTCCCGATAAGCACCTAAACAAGGTAGGCGGAGTCTTCATCCATCAGTGGCAGGAGGCTAGCCCACAGGATCAGCTCCAGGCAAAGATCGACTACCTCCTCGAGCACATCATCCCCTCCCTCCGAGAGCGTGGCTACAAGCTCTCCGACATCGCCATCCTGACGCCAAAGAACGATACCCTCCAGCGCATCGCTCAGTCCATCATTCAGTACAACCAAAACGTTCCATCTGGTCAGGAGCCCCTCGCCTTCGTATCTCGTGAGATGCTCTCGCTAGATGCCAACCCGCTCTACCGACTCATCGTAGAGATCATGCACAGCGTGCTAGTCAATGCAGGAGCCACTGAGGAGCTCTACAGCAAGAGCTTCGAGCACCGACTAGCCACAGCGCACTATGCCGTACTGGCGCATAGCATCCATGACCTACCCGCCCTAGATCTCACCCGTTGCTACAGCGAGGGACTGGGCGCCTCGCTCTACGAACTCACACTACTGATCGTCGAGGCCGTGAGCTCCCTCATCACCTCCGCCGACCAGCCCTACATAGATGCACTCCTAGACACCGTACAGGACTATAGCCAGGACAACTACGTGGACCTGCAGGGCTTCCTCGAGTGGCTAGAGACCCATACCCCCAGGCTATGCCTAGAGACGCAAGATGCACTGCAG
>CAMPUN010000312.1 GCA_946997275.1 uncultured Porphyromonas sp. | reverse complement strand
ACCCCACGACAGGTGGTCTACAACGTATCGGCCGAGGCTCCTGGCATAGCCATCCTCTCAGATATCTACTACCCGCACGGCTGGCACGCCACCATCGATGGCAAGGAGATACCTATCGCACGGGCTAACTACGTGCTGCGAGCCGTCTCACTGCCCGCAGGCAAGTACCAGCTCACGCTCACCTTTGCGCCACGCTCCATAACCGTGACCGAGAGCATAGCTTTCACAGCTTTGGCTCTGATCCTCCTAGCGCTCATCGGCTCCATCGTATGGCGCATCAGACCTTTTGGAAAAGGCAAGAAAGCCCCCACAGACTCACAAACGAATTAATTACCTTTATATATAGATCAAACTATGACTTATCGAAACTTACTAAAGATCACCACCGCTCTACTACTAGCGGTCTTGGTCTCTTCGTGTGCTTGCAGACTCAAGCCTCTCGACGGCTCTGCAGCTCAGGTAGATCCAAACCCCTTGACACTCGTGGGTACGCAGATACCTGGACAGGTTCGTCTGACGATCCCTGCTAAGTGGTGCCACAAGCGGGCTATCGTCAATGTAACCCCCGAGCTACGCTACAACGGCATCAGCGTGACGGGTCAGACCGTCACCATACAGGGTGAGAACGTACGTGACAACTACCAGACCATCTCTTACGAGCGTGGTGGTAGCGTCATCATACCCTTTGCCTTTGAGTACAAGCCTGGTATGGAGCAGAGTGACCTCTATCTATCCTTTACCGCTACAGTAAAGGGCAAGAAGGTCAACCTCCCCGCTGTCAAGGTAGCTCGTGGTACCATCATGACTGCCGACCTAGCCAGCATTCGCGATATCACGCCAGCTCTCGCTCGTGACGCCTTCCAGAGAGTCATCAAGGAGCAGTACACGGCCGACCTCAAGTTCCTCATCAACCGTGCCGAGGTACGTGCTGCTGAGCTCAACAAGCGTGAGGTCAAGGACTGGAAAGATGTCGTCGACAACGCTTATCAGGTACCCAACCAAGAGGTAGACATCGAGATCCAGGCTTATGCCTCTCCCGATGGTGCTCAGGACTTCAACGAGCGTCTCTCGGCACAGCGTGAGCGCAACACTTCTAGTGTCATAGCGCGCCAGCTGGGCAACAAGAAGATCGAGGTCAACGCACACTACACCGCTGAGGACTGGGACGGATTCCAGAAGCTTCTTGAGGCAAGCAACATACAGGACAAGGAGCTAGTCCTGCGCGTCCTCTCTATGTATCCCGATCCCGAGGATCGTGAGCGTGAGATACGCAACCTCTCGCACGTCTTCACACAGCTAGCTAGCGAGATCCTCCCCGAGCTACGCCGCTCACGTCTCAATGCCAACGTACGCATCATCGGCAAGAGCGATGACGAGCTCAAGATGTTTATGGCACAGCGCCCAGGTCGCCTCACCATCGAGGAGATCCTCTACGCCGCTACGCTCTATGACAATGCTAAGGATCAGATGAATGCTTACCAACAGGCTACCCAGCTCTATCCAAAGGACTACCGTGCTTACAACAATATCGGTACGCTCTACCTCGCTCAGGGCAACTACGAGCAGGCTGCAAGCTACTTCGCAAAGGCTCAGAAGATCCAGCCCAACGCTGCTTCTAATATGAACGAAGCGCTCATCGCTCTCGACCGTGGCAACCTAGCAGAGGCTCAGCGCCTCATGGGTAGTGCCGTAGAGGTACCCGAGGCTGGTCAGGGCATCGGTCTCCTACAGATGCACGAGGGCAAGTATGCAGACGCTATCCGCTCCTTTGGCAATACGCCATCGAACACGCTAGCCATCGCTCAGATCATGCAGGGTCAGTACGCAGATGCTACACGCACCCTCGCTGCTGTCGCACAGCCCAATGGCGAGACCGCTTACCTCAAGGCAGTCGTCGCAGCTCGTACCAACGATCTGCAGGCACTCGTCAGCAACCTCCGCTCAGCTATTGAGCAGGATCGCACCTATGCACAGCGTGCACAGCGTGACCTCGAGTTTGCAGCCTTCAGCCAGACACCCGAGTTCGTCGCTCTAGTCAAGTAACACAACAGACGTAACAGAGCGTCACCCTCAACACACGAGAGGAGCTATCCGCCCAGGCGGATGGCTCCTCTCTCGTTATCTACGACGACATCAACGCCATCAGACACTACCTCAGCAGTGCTCCCAACTCTCCCCCGCAGAAACCAAACAACCCCTCCGTAGAGATTTGCCGTTTTCCAGCGAAGAACGGGAAAATTCTTCCGAACTTTGATTTCATTCTTCCGAAGTTTCATTTCATCCTTCCGAACTTTTATTTCCCGGCTCTGTGGGGGATTTTCATTTGCTCACTGGAGCTTTCCGATTTCCTCGGTAGGAATTGGGATCAACAGAGATGCAAGAGTAGCTATAAAGTGGGGTTACAACGCAGCACAACAAGGCTCTAGCCCTATATCCCGTGGAGGTCATCATATGTAATCTCTAGAAGAGAGGACTACAGCGCATCAGCCCTGACAGCGACTGGAATCGCCTTTGCACTTTACAGAATAAAGCGTACCTTTGTGACAAGGATATCAGATACGTTACAAAGTATGTTTACCCCCCCCATTTAACATTTAACAACAAGGGAGCTAGTCCCTTACAAAGCTCTCACGCAAGCACTTC
>CAMPUN010000311.1 GCA_946997275.1 uncultured Porphyromonas sp. | reverse complement strand
GATCACTTGTAGGAGCGTGTCTATATTGTCCATCGGCTCGCCCATCCCCATGAAGACGATGTTGGTCAACTCATTAACCTCAGGCACGGAGAGGATTTGGTTGAGGATTTCGCTTGCCGAGAGGTTGGCGCCGAAGCCTTGCTTGCCCGTCATGCAGAAGAGGCAATTCATCTTGCAGCCTCGCTGGGAAGAGACGCAAAGCGTGGCGCGGTCTCCCTCGGGGATCATAACGGTCTCGACGAAACCTCCACCAGCGGCAAAGAGATACTTGACCGTGCCGTCTCGAGAAGTCTGCTGAAGATGAGGCGCAGCACGCCCTATCTCGTAGTGCGAGGCGAGCAGAGCGCGCGCTTTCTTGCTCAGGTTGGTCATCTCGTCCCACGAGGAGACATGCTTCTGGTAAAGCCAGTCAGCGATCTGCCGACCCGTGTACTTGGGCAGTCCCAAGCCAACGGCTAGTTCGGTGAGCTGCGCAGGTGTTTTGCCGAGGATCTGATGCGTTGCTGTCATGTGGAAGGGGCAAATCAGACAAGGTCAAAGTCAAGCTGTCGCTGCTCTAGGTCGGCACGAGCGACACGTACGGTGATCGGGTCGCCAAGGTTGTAGCGCTTGCCGGTGCGTCGCCCACGGAGACGGTAGTTCTTCTCGTCGTACTCGAAGTAGTCGTCTTCGAGCTTGCGAATCGGTATGAGCCCCTCGCAGTGCGACCCCTTGAGCTCGACGTAAAGGCCCCACTCGGCGACCCCGCTGATGACTCCGTCGAAGACCTGTCCCATGCGAGCTTTCATATACTCCACCTGCTTGTACTTCACCGAGTCACGCTCCGCCTGCGTAGCGATCTGCTCCTGCTCGCTGCAGTGCTGGCACTGCTCCTCGAGCTTGCCCTTTGTCACAGAGCGACCGCCCGCATAGTAGCGCGTCAAGAGACGGTGCACCATAAGGTCGGGGTAGCGACGGATGGGCGAGGTGAAGTGGGTGTAGAAAGCGAAGGAGAGTCCGTAGTGCCCAATGTTGTCAGACGAGTACTCAGCGCGAGTCATAGAGCGGATGGCGAGCGTCTCAATGAGGTTCTCCTCACGCTTCCCCTGGACGCTGTCTAGGAGCTTGTTGAAGGAGCGACTCACCTGACGATTCTCGCCACTGAGGTTGACTTTGTAGCCAAACTTACCTGCAAAAGAGGCGAGCGCCATCAACTTCTCTTCGCTAGGCTGTGCGTGGACACGGTAAACGAAGTTCTTCGCCTTCTTGCCCTTGGCACGAACCTGCCCGATGTCCTCAGCAACGGTGCGATTGGCCAGAAGCATAAACTCCTCGATGAGATGATGTGACTCATTATCTACCACCTCCTCGACACCCGTGGGGCGCCCCTTGGGGTCTAGCGTGAAGCGCACCTCTTGGCTCTGGAACTTGATCGCACCATCGTCAAAGCGACGCTTGCGCAACTGCTGGGAGAGTTCGAAGAGTGGCTGGATGATCGCCTGCTGGGTGTCACTGCGTCCCTCGATCACATCCTGCGCCTCCTCGTAAGTCATGCGCTGGTCGCTCCGTATCACCGTGCGACAGATGCGGTACTGCTGTACGTGCGCTGCATTGTCCAGCGTGAGGATACAGGAGTAAGCGTACTTATCCTCGTTGGGGCGTAGCGAACAGAGATTGTTGCACAGCACCTCGGGGAGCATAGGGATCGTGCGGTCCACGAGGTACACGCTGGTACCACGTGCATAAGCCTCTTCGTCGATCTTGGACCCCTCGGTGACGAAGTAGGAGACATCGGCAATGTGCACGCCCACCTCGTGGCGCCCATCGCCGAGGTCACGGTAGGAGAGCGCATCGTCAAAGTCCTTAGCGTCGGCTGGGTCAATGGTAAGCGTCGGCACCTCGCGAAAGTCCTCTCGCTGGGCGAGCTGCTCTTGGGTAATCTCTCCCGAAAGTCGCTCCGCCTCGTCAATAGCTGCTTGTGGGTAGTCGTAGTCTATATTGTACTCGGTCAGTATGGCGCGCATCTCGGTGTCGTTGTCGCCCGCCTTGCCGAGTACCTTGAGGACACGCCCCGTGGGTATCTTGTCCGAGCTAGGCCAGTCGGTGATAGCCACCTCCACCTTGGAGTCTCGCTGAGCGCCGTGTAGTTCGCTGAGCGGTATCAGTATGTCAGTCGAGAGGGTGCGGTCTTCGGTGACAAAGATGGCCCAGTCCTTTTTGAACTCTAGTCGCCCGACGAAGGTGTGCTTCGAGCGCTCAATGATATTGATCACCTCACCCTCTAGGTCTCCGCCCTGCCTCTTGGCAAAGAGACGAGCCTGCACACGGTCCCCGTTGAGTGCGTGCATAGAGTTGCGCTCAGCGATGAAGATGCTCTTGCCATCCTCGTCAGAGATGACCGCGTTGCGCCCGTTGGAGCGACGCTCGAAGGTGCCGAAGAGCAGAGCCCCCGAGAGATTGTAGCGGTAGGTGCCTGGCTTGACACGTGTGAGCGTGTCGTCCATCGCCAGCACCTCTAGGATACGGCTAATGGTCAGGCGTAGCGGTTGCGCTGTGATGTTGAGTTGCTTGGAAACCTGCTTGTAGTTCCACGTGTGGGTCGGGTTTGCGGCAAAAAGCTTGACGACGGCTCGTGTCAGTTCGTCAAGGTTAAGTTGCTTTGCGCTGGAG
>CAMPUN010000310.1 GCA_946997275.1 uncultured Porphyromonas sp. | reverse complement strand
TATGGAGATTGAAAGCCCGACTGTTTGCGAAGTAAAGACTGGAGTTGTCTCTAATCCCTTGATCTAGAGCTCTAATTTCAGCTAGTGTTATCGCAATACTATCCAATCGTGTGACCTCCGAGACGGGCTTGCTCTGATGATCTAAATTGGTCGAAACAGGAGCACACGCTGTCAAGAGACAAGCGACAATTGTAAATGCAAACTTAATACGCCTCATATACAGTCTGAGAGAACACGCTTTCGTTAGTTGAATTATCCTATTCGCTTGCGAATCATGGGATGCTTGCTAGGACGCTTATCGCTAGGATATGTTGAGACGTCTGCAAGCTACAAGGTTAGCTTGAGTGCAGCTGTAGGGCTGACGCATTATGAAAATGAACCAGTCTCTACGGAGGAAATCGTGAACCCCTCTGTGGAGATCTTTGATTTTCCAGTGAGGAGCGGAAAAACTCTTCGGACTTTTAATTTCATTCTTCCGAACTTTCATTTCATTCTTCCGAAGTTTTATTTCTCGCCTTCGTGGAGAATTTCTGTTTTCCACCAAGGCTATTTGGGATTTCCTCGGATATCGCCCTGTGGCTCCTAACAGACGGGTTATAATGCATCAGCCTTGAGAGCAGGCTTGACTGCCTGGACCATTACCTTTGCACAGTCTATTAAATAGACATTGCCCCAAGACGTATGTTCCTACAAGGTCCTGTCCGTTATGGTAGGTCAGAAGCGCATCGCACGCTCCAGACGTCGCTTGTCCTCGCGGTCGCGTATGGCGGCGCGCTTGTCGTACTGCTTCTTACCTCGAGCGAGTGCAACGACTAGCTTAGCGAGTCCGCGCTCGTTGATGAAGAGACGCACGGGGATGATCGTCTGCCCAGGGTTCTTCATCTCCTCCTCGAGCTTGCGTAGCTCCTTGCGGTTGAGTAGCAGCTTACGCTCCCGTCGCTCCACATGGTTATTGTAGGAAGCGTAGCTGTACTCCGCTATATACATATTCTTGATCCACAGCTCCCCTCGAGAGAAGTAGCAGTAGCTATCCACGAGAGCCGCTTTGCCCGCACGTATAGACTTGATCTCGCTGCCGACGAGTACGATACCTGCGGTGTACTGGTCGAGGAGCTCATAGTCATAGGTAGCGCGCTTGTTGCGTATGTTGATCGCTCGGGCGGATTGCTTGCCTTTCTTAGCCATAGGAGTTGTGGGTTAAGGGCGACTGCTTAGTCTATCTTGTCAAAGCCTGTGTAGGGTCTCAGAGCCTTGGGGATGATGATGCCCTCGGGGGTCTGATTGTTTTCCAGAAGCGCAGCGACAATGCGTGGCAGAGCGAGGGCACTACCGTTGAGCGTGTGGCAAAGGGTGATCCCCTCCTCAGGGTCACGGTAACGACACATCAAGCGGTTGGCCTGATAGCTCTCAAAGTTGGACACAGAGCTCACCTCGAGCCAACGCTCCTGCGCAGCTGAGAAGACCTCAAAGTCATAAGTCATCGCACTCGTAAAGCTCAGGTCGCCACCACAGAGGCGGAGGATACGATAGGGGAGCTCAAGCTCCTCGACGAGGCTCTTGACATGTGCGATCATCTTGTCGAGCTGCTGCCACGAGTGGTCGGGGCGGTCGATGGAGACGATCTCTACCTTGTCAAACTGATGCAAGCGGTTGAGCCCGCGCACATCCTTGCCGTAGGAACCCGCCTCACGACGGAAGCAAGGCGTGTAGGCTGTGCAGCAGATAGGGAGCTGGTCTGCCTCGAGGATGACATCACGGAAGATGTTTGTCACAGGTACCTCGGCCGTCGGTATGAGGTAAAGGTTGTCCAGCTGAACGTGGTACATCTGCCCCTCCTTGTCGGGGAGCTGACCAGTGCCGATGCCAGAAGCCTCGTTGACCATAATAGGTGGCTCCACCTCCTTAAAGCCCGCTGCCGTGGCTCTGTCGAGGAAGAAGTTGATCAAGGCACGCTGTAGTCTAGCACCCTTGCCCTTGTAGACAGGGAAGCCTGCACCCGTGATCTTGACTCCCAGCTCGAAGTCTATGAGATCGTACTGCTTAGCCAGCTCCCAGTGTGGTAGCTTGGCTGTATTCTCTAGGTGAGGCTTCTCACCACCCATAGCTACGCATAGGTTGTCCTCAGCAGAGGTGCCGTGAGGCACGTCGGGGTGAGGCAGATTAGGTACGGATAGTAGGAGCTGTCGCATGGTCTCCTCAGCCTGTCGCATGGTCTCCTCAGCCTGCTTAGAGATCTCCTTGAGCGTTTGTACCTCAGCTTTGAGCTGCTCAGCCTCTTCGCGGGCACCCGCTTTCATCTTCTCACCTATAGAGCGCGAGAGGGTCTTCTGCTGAGCTAGACTATCGTCCTTCTTGTGCTGTGCGTCGCGTCTCAGCTTGTCCTGAGCGATGATAGCTGCTATGGGCTCTTCTGCGGGAAAGTGCTTGACGGCGAGCCTATCGATGACACCCTGAGGGTCATCCAATATTTGTTTGATGGTAAGCATTACCTATTCTTTAGTGATTACGTGTGAGGTGCTTGTCACGCCTAGCGACAAGCTATACTACAAAGGTACAGTTTCTTCTGCATTTATAGGCACAACCAAGGGAAGAACCCACACAAGAGTGAGTTCTCCCCTCATCAATATCTGACGAGCTACCTAGCTGGCGA
>CAMPUN010000309.1 GCA_946997275.1 uncultured Porphyromonas sp. | reverse complement strand
AGCTTGCTGTCAGCTTGTATCTGATTCATCGCCGTGTAGGAGTCTATGAGCCAGCTGCGCAGGTTGTCCTGCTCCAGCTCCTCGGGATTGTCAATGTAGTAGCGGTAGCCATCCTGGGGGTCACATAAGATATCCACCTGAAAGATGTCGAGGATCGCCGCCCGATGATTGTGAAAAGTGCGCTTCGGCAGAGGCTCCTCGTAGCTCAGCCCACTATCCACCCAATGGCGACTAATCTCCTCAAAGGTCAGTCGCCCGTACTGGCGAAATTGCTCAATCAGCCAGACATATCGTCCGAATTTGTTTGCCATACACTATAGGTATCCTTGTTTAGGTGCAAAGATACAACATCGGCTATGCCAAACCGTGGCACAAGACTCCACACAGCTACTCCTCCTTGTCGCTCTCTGAGGGTAGCCGCTTGGAGAGCTCATCGACCTGTTTCTGTAGCCTTTTTATAGCAGTGAGGATATCCTTGTGAGACTCCTCATGCTCGTAGACCTCTACCGTCGTTGCAGTAATCACACCAGCCACAAGACTCAGCAAGATATACGAGGCAATCAGTATGTAACTGACGAAATAGAGCCAAGCCAATGGATGCACACTCATGATAGGACGAGCTACATCCGACGCCCAAGCCTCCAGCGACATTACCTGAAACAGCGTAAAGAGCGAGCGACTCAAAGAGCCAAAGTACTCCGGGGCCGTTGCACCATAGCTGTCCATTCCTATGATCGCATAGATAAGTAGAGTCATCCCGAAGAAGCCACTCGACCAAGCCACACGGGGCAACGACTTAACCATTGCCTCGGAGAAGAGACGCATGTGCCTATTGATCGAAAAGATGCGTAGCATGCGCACCAGTCGCACTAGTCGTAGCGCTCTTAGCGAGATCAAGCTCGGCATAAAGCTCACCGCACAAACTGTCGTAACAACGAGATCAAAGACATCCCCAGGCGTACGCCAGAAGTTGCGCTTGTAGTACATACGCACCCCGAGCTCTATGAAAAGTACCACTAGGCTAATGTCAAGAAAGATCTCAATCCAACTCGTCACCTGTGGCGAGGTCTCATTATTTAGCAATATGACGATGCAGACTACGTTGGATACAATCACTGAGTCTGCGATCCAGTCTAGCACTCGAAGTAGCTTGACGATCTTCTTCAGCTGAGCAACGGACTTATTACCACGCTTCAATCTATTCTCTTTCATAAGCATCATTGATTACAGCAAAGTTATCGGCAGGAAGGAGTAAGCAAAAAGGTCAGAACGGATCACATATGATCTATTCTGACCTTTTCCATACTCGTTAGTTACGTCTCATCCAATTACGTCCTTCGTTAATGGAGTAGAAAAGTCCCTTCTCGCAAGTTGCTAGGATTTCTTTTCCGTTGTCCGTCAGATCCTCAAAGTGTCCTCTAGAGGAAGATGGTAGACAACGAGTATTCCAATATCTACCATCATTGGTTGAGTACTCGAGCTTTCCTGCGTCCTTTGGGCTAATGCGGATTAGCTCCTTACCGCGATTGATCATCTGTGACATAGTATTGATTCTGTTTCCGTTAGTTCTTTATAGCGTGATGAGTTAGTAGACCTGCCACTCACTCATCACTCTTTTATGTTACAGCTCCTCTACAGTTCTTATGTTGCCAGAGTACGTAACTTGAAAGGAGAGACCACTCTCCATATCTCTTACCACACAAGACTCGGGTCGGTTATCTACTGAGATGACGAGATCTGTTTTGACATTTTCCACTTCTTCAATCAGCTCGTCCAGCTCCTCTCTTTCGTAGTCGCTTGTGACATCGTTGCCTTTGTAAAAGGACTCTCTGATAGAGCCCTCTGCATCCTCAAATGCATCAAAAGCGTTTTCGATATAGGTGGTGTAGTCTACATCTACGTCCATAGCAGCCAGCATAAGCTCACCACCGAGAGCCTCGTAGTATGCTGAGCGCATCTTGGCGTAATTGATGACGAAGTCGTCTTCTGTGGGGTCATCCATCGAGCAGCTTGAGAAAAGCGCTGACAGAAGGAGTAAGGGTAGGATAAGAAGTTTCTTTTTCATACTGATATATTGTTTGGTTTTAGTTGCCCTACATATAGGAGTCGTTTTCATCTTCAAATAGTCCACTGAGGATATCCATAAGCTTGTCATCAAACAGAAGTCCCCCGCCCATTCTGAGTAGTCCTAGCACATTGCCATTTACTAGAAGCTGATGTCCTATGTAAGCCTTTCCACGGCAAGTATCGTGATTCCCGATTTGCAGTGAAGAGAGTTGCTCCACAGGTATGCCGCCCTTATTGTTTATCGGGATAAGACTGCTAAATTCAGAATCCTTCAGGAGCCTGTAGTAGAGGCGCTTGTCAGTGAGCAAAATGCCCGTCCAGCCGTAGCCACCCACGGTACCTATAATCTTTTTGTTGACCGCCAGAAGAGGCTTTTCGTCAGGTTGCAGCTGTATCCCGAGACGCTTTTGGTGGAGTTCGATCACGTCTGAAGGGATGGGGCTCAAGAAGAGAGCCTTGGGGAGGGCTTCTCCGCTCTCTTTTAGAGCATCAATGTTTGCAAACAGCTTTGTTGCGTACATGTTTTTGTTGTTTGTTTAGTGGCTCTCTGTGGTTGTAGGGAGAGCACGTGTCCTACGTTTTGAC
>CAMPUN010000308.1 GCA_946997275.1 uncultured Porphyromonas sp. | reverse complement strand
GAGCGTACCTTTTCGATTGTTGACACGGGCGGATGGGTCTTGCGCAGTGATGATGTCTTTGAGGAAGAGATCAATAAGCAGGTCCGCATAGCGGTCGAAGAGGCTGACTTGATACTCTTTGTCGTGGACATCCTCAACGGCGTAACCGACCTAGACGACGAGATAGCTCTGATGCTCCGGCAGACGAACAAACCTGTCATACTCGTGGCCAATAAGGCGGACAACTTCACCCAGCACAACGACGCTGCGGAGTTTTACTCTCTAGGTCTAGGCGACCCCTACCCTATCTCTGCGATCAACGGTTCCTCAACGGGTGACCTCCTCGATCACATCTTAGAACTACTCCCCAAGGAGGGCAATCATGAGCCTCTCCTTGAACTTCCTCGCTTTGCCATCGTGGGCAGACCGAATGCGGGTAAGTCTTCGCTCCTGAATGCCCTCATCGGCGAGGAGCGCAACATAGTCACTGACCGCTCGGGCACCACGCGCGACAGCATCTTTGCCGAGTACGACAAGTACAATCAGCACTTCTACCTCGTCGACACGGCGGGTATCCGCAAGAAGGGCAAGGTCAACGAAGATCTTGAGTACTACTCCGTGATTCGTGCCATCCGTGCTATCGAAAATGCCGATGTCTGCATCATGCTCATCGACGCTACGAGAGGAATAGAGGCTCAAGACGCCAACATCTTTCGGGTGATCCAGCGCAATAGCAAGGGGCTGGTCGTCTGCGTCAATAAGTGGGACCTCGTCGAGGACAAGAGCCTGCCCGTGCAGCGCACCATGGAGGAGGCGATCCGTGCAAGGTTTGCCCCCTTTACCGACTTTCCTATCATCTTCATCTCAGCGCTCAACAAGCAGCGCATCCTGAAGGTGATCGAGATGGCGCAGCATGTCTACGATATGCGCTCGACCCGCATACCGACGCACCAACTCAACCAAGTCTTGCTACCACTCATCGAGAAGACTCCACCACCCTCTATAAAGGGTAAGTACATCAAGATCAAGTTTGTCCAGCAGCTCCCCACAGCGGTGCCGACGTTTGCCTTTTATGCCAACCTACCTCAGTGGGTGCGCGAGCCGTACAAGCGTTTCCTCGAAAATCAAATCCGCAAGAACTGGGACTTTTGCGGAACTCCCATCAATGTCTTCCTCAGAGAGAAGTAACCTTCCCCTTCACAACCTACTATAAACATGGAGCAAGCAGTAAAGGCGTCAGATCATACTAAGCGATATCTCATCATCCCCTCTGGAGGGTCGGGTCTCCGTATGGGAGCTGAGCTGCCCAAGCAGTACATCAAGCTGGGGGGTAAGACGATCCTCCAGCACACCGTAGAGGCTCTCTCTAAGTGTGTGGACTACATCGTCATCGGCATATCGTACGAGTACCGTATCATCGTCGAGGATATGCTCCAAACGATAGGTCTTGCCGATCGGACCCATCTCACATTGGCAGGCAAAACACGCTTTGAAACAGTGCGTCGGGCTCTACGTGCCGTACCCGATGGCACGCTCGTCGGCATCCACGATGCGGTGCGCCCTTTCGTCTCTAAGGAAGTGGTGGACAAATGCTACGAAGAGGCCCAGCGTGTAGGTGCTGCCGTGCCTGTCCTACAGCTCTCGGAGAGCTTGCGCTACCTCCCCGACGAAGGCGAAGGAGTGCAAACCTCACAAGCCATAGACCGTAGCCGTTACTGCTTGGCGCGTACGCCACAAGTCTTCTGGTCGGAGCGCATCAAGGAGGCTTATCAGCAGCCCTTTCAGGAGAGCTTCACCGACGACTGCTCCGTCTATGACCAGCTCTACAGCGACCTTGTCTTAGTCCCTGACACCACGGAGAATATCAAGATCACGACTCCTGACCAGCTTTACTGGGGTGAGCATCTCCTGACCATATCCCGTCAGGAGCGTCTGCGACTTACACAGCGACTACTCTCGAGTCGGTAGCCCATACTCCCCTCTCTGCCCATACTGCTATGAGCTTCTTGACCACACCCCTAGCAGATCTGCCTGGACTGGGCACCAAGCGGGCGCAACTGCTAGCCGAAGAGCTAGACCTGCACACCTATTGGGACCTGCTTTACTACATCCCCTACCGCTACGCCGACCGTCGGGTCATCTACCCCATAGGTTCGCTCATGCCCTCCATGTCGGAGGTACAGGTCGAGGGAATCTTACAGCCCTTTAGCGCGCCCTCTTTGGGACGCAAGAGCAATCTCTCAGCACGCCTCATGGACGACACGGGCGAGTTACTATTGGTTTGGTTCAAAGGGCACAACTACATCCAGCGCTCACTCACCCCTGGGTGCAAATATATCGTCTACGGCAAGCTACAGTTCTTCAATAATCAACTGCAGATCACACACCCTGAGATCAAGCCCGCAGATAAGCCCAACCCATCCGTCGGGGGGTACCAACCGATCTACCGAATCACCGAGCGACTCAAGCGCTCCCGCATCGACTCCGCATTCTTAGGGCGCTACATCGACCAGCTCCTCCAGAGCCCCTACTTCTCCATCCCCGAGACGCTCTCCGCGCCCCTCATAGCGCACCGTCATCTGGCACCACTCCAGACCGCCATCAGATGGATTCATCACCCACAGAGTGTCGAGCAGGCGCAGGTGGCTAAGTTCAGACTCAAGTACGACGAACTCT
>CAMPUN010000307.1 GCA_946997275.1 uncultured Porphyromonas sp. | reverse complement strand
GGAGACGACCGAGGCGGTACTCGAGGAGTGCCTGCAGCGTGGGTGCAACCTGCTCGTATCGCATCACCCGATCCTCTTTCGAGGGCTTAAGCGGATCACGCCAGCGACCTATCAGGAGCGTTGCGTAGCTTTTGCCCTGAGAAACAATATCGCTATCTACGCCTGTCACACTTCGGCAGACAATGAGGTGAGCCAGGGCGTGAATCATTACTTGGCCAACCTAATCGGGCTCAAGCCTGAGGGGCGACGACCGATGATGCCTCAGCGAGGACGCTTTTACAAGCTGCAGACCTACATCCCGCACAGCCACGCCGATGCGCTACGCACCGCCTATGAGGAGGCGGGGATTGGTTCACTCGGAGGTTACACGGGCTGTAGTTATAGTTGCTCGGGCGTGGGGCGCTTCCGTCCAGGCGCGGAGACGCATCCGACGATCGGTACGCATGGCGCCATGGAGGCAGTCGAGGAGGAGATGATCTCCGTGCTCGTGCCTCAGGAGCGACTCTCGCAAGCTCTCACGACGCTCGTAGCGACGCACCCCTATGAGGTGCCAGCCTACGAGGTGATCCCGATCGTGATGGACCACCCGACGAGCGGGCTAGGCGTCGTTGGCGAGCTGCCGAGTGAGATCTCTCCGCAGGAGTTCCTCGAGCACCTAGCTACGCTGCCCGCAGTGGAGCGCATCGCTTACTCCAATCCGCCCACGCAGCCGATCCGTCGTGTGGCGCTTTGTGGCGGTAGTGGTGGCGGTCACGAGTTCATCGGCGAGGCTCTCCGCTCAGGCGCAGAGGTATATATCACCGGCGAGGCAAAGTACAACGACTATCTCGACGTGCAGGACCGTCTCTGGCTGATCACGCTGGGACACTTCGAGAGTGAGCACTGCACGCGCACGATGCTCTATGATGCGTTGTCGGATAAATATCGTAACTTTGTCATCCATATGTCAGATGCTGACACCAATCCTATTCACTATTTCTAAGCAATACCATATATGAGTATCAATACAACGACCCACGAAGTAGCCGAGCGTAGTATCAGGGAAAAACTCATCGCTCTCAAGCGTCTACAGGAGACGCTCACCAGTATTGACAAGATCAAGCTGTTGCGAGGCGAGCTACCCCAAGCTATCGAAGATCTAGCGGACGAAATCGAGGGACTGAAGACACGCTTAGAGAAGTACAACGCGGCTGCCAAGAAGCTCACGCAATCGGTCAGTGGTGAGAACCAAAAGATCGCCACGGCAAACGATAAGCTCGCCGTGCTCAAGGAACAACTCAATGCGGTGAGCAATAACCGCGAGTACGAGCATCTGTCGCGAGAGATCGAGTTTCAGGAGCTTGAGATACAGCTCGCACAGAAGCATATCCGCGAGTTCAACGTAGAGCTCCAAGGCCGCAAGGACGATATCGCCAAGCTCCAAGAGCGTATCAAGGAGCGCGAGGAGGATCATCAGGCTAAGAGCGAGGAGCTGGAGCAGATCATCGCTGAGACCCGCATCGAGGAGGAGCAGCTCCGTGATCGTGCCAACGAGCTAGAGGCACAGATCGACGAGCGTATCCTCAAGGCTTTCCTGCGCCTCCGCAAGGGCGCTACCAACGGCCTTGCCGTGGTACCCGTAGAGCGTGAGGCTTGTGGCGGTTGCTTTAACCATATTCCACCACAGCGTCAGCTAGAGGTCAAGCTCCACAATAAGGTCATCGTCTGCGAGTATTGCGGTCGTGTACTCATCGACCCAGATATCGAGAATGAGGCAGTAGAGGAGCAGTCTGAGGCGAAGGCTGATACAAAGAAAAAGGAGACTAAGAAGGCTACCGCCACCAAGAAGAAGACTACGGCTAAGAGTACGAAGAAGGCAGCTACCACCGAGAAGAAGACAGCCTCTAAGAGTACTAAGAAAGCAGCCTCTAGCAAGGACAAAGAGGACAAGTAAATCTTCCCTTTCCAGCGACGAACCTCTTCGGACGGTCTGTCGCTCTTCTCTCCCTTTACGACATTCATCACTCGCACTGTGTCTCAGCGACGTACGCTACTCAATCATGCTCTGGTGCATCAGATGCGTCGTACGATCGAGCAGTATGATCTGCTAGAGCGAGACAGCGAGCGGGTGGTCATCATAGCCCTCAGCGGAGGTGCCGACTCGACGGCGCTTCTGTGGGGGCTTTCGCTTTTAGGCTACCGCTGCGTGGCGGCGCATTGCAACTTTCACCTGCGAGGCGACGAGAGCAATCGTGACGAAGCATTTGTCACAGAGCTCTGTGCGCAACTGGGGGTACCGTTAGAGCGCGCCTCCTTTGACACTTACGGCTACGCGGCTGCGCACCAGGGCGTGAGCGTAGAGATGGCCGCGCGGGAGCTGAGATACCACTTCTTCGACGAGCTGTATGCGCGGTACGATGCGCAGAGTATCGCATTAGGCCATCATCTGGAGGACAATGTGGAGCAGCTCCTGATCAATCTCTCCCAAGGAGCTGGCGTACGAGGACTGCGGGGTATGCTCCCCACGCGTGAGGAGGGGAAGTATATTCGTCCGCTCATCGACACGCCGCCTCGTCTTATCTATGACTTCTTGCAAACGGCTGGACAGCCTTTTGTGACGGACTCGACGAATGCCGACACAACCATACGGCGCAACTTCGTCCGGCATACGTTGCGTCC
>CAMPUN010000306.1 GCA_946997275.1 uncultured Porphyromonas sp. | reverse complement strand
CGTGAGATGGGATGTGATACTCCTCTACCAACTTACGCTTAATCTCCGAGTAAACATTCCACTCGCCAGGCTTGTAAGTACCCAAGTCACTGAAGACAAACTGTGTTCCCTTCTGCTCGTTATACTTCTGATAGTAGTTATTGAGGATCTTGGCACAGTGGCTGGCTTTGTTGTCTATATGATCCGAATACCTTTCTAGGTTTATCATTCGCATATCCAAGCTCATCTTGCGGGCATAGTCCGTTGCGATTAGCATCTTGGCTTTCTCTTCCTTTTCCGATAGCTCATCTCGTCCTAAAAGGGTCGCATCCCCTGTTTTGGCGAACTCCATCAACTTGCTGATAAACTCTTCTTGCTCGGGTGTGGGCGGTATGTTATGCAATATCTCGTTCTTCTCTGGGCGGTCGATGCCGATATCCTTAGCGGTACGATAGTCACAAATCTCCGCATAGAAGGCTGCCAGCTCTGGCACTTTGATAAAGGTCCTGAAGCGTTCCTTCTGTATGATGTCATTGGTGATGGAGAACTCGTAGTCGGTAGACTTCTTCGCAAAGACAGCAGCCCAAGCATCAAAGCTATTGATGCCTTGCTTTTCGAGTGCTTGAGGACGTAGGTACTTGAAGAGCAGATAGAGCTCTGTGAGTGAGTTGCTGATGGTCGTGCCACTGAGAAAAGTAGCTCCTAAGTCTTTCCCCGACCGCTCCTGAATAGTACGTATGGCAAAAAGCATATTGAGTGCACGCTGTGAGCCCTCTGGATTACCTAGGCCAGAGACTCGGTCGTGACGGGTGTTGAACATCAAGTTCTTAAACTGATGACTCTCGTCCACAAAGAGGTGATCGATGCCCATCATTTTGAAGTCCACAGCATCATCCTTACGCTCAGCAATACTATCTTGAATGCCTTGTAGTTTGGCTTCGAGGGTCTGCTTTCGCTTCTCCAAGCCCTTGAGCATAGCTCGGGAAATGTCTGCCCCCTGCTGACGAAGGACTTCTAGATTTTCCTCTATAGAGTCTTTCTCCTTTTGCAAGATTGCCTCCTGTATCTCTAGAGCTTGAGGTATCATCCCAAACTGCTCATGGGTCAATATGATGCAATCCCAATCGTTGTTCTTGATGTCGTTAAAGATGCGTTGGCGGTTTTGCTTATTGAAGTCGTTCTTGCCCGGATAAAGGACTCTAGCATTGGGATAAGCCTTTCTAAAAGTGTCGGCAATGTCGAAGACATTTGCCTTTAGTCCGATAATCATCGGCTTGTTTGCTAAGCCCAAGCGCTTCATCTCATAGGCTGCTGTACACATGATGAGGGTCTTACCAGCCCCTACCTCATGGTCACAAATACCCCCGCCATTGGTTTTGAGCATCCATACGGCATCCTTCTGACTCTTATAGAGGTCAGAGATACCTAGTCCTTTCAGATTTAGATCGGGAAAGGATTGATGCGCACCGTCAAAGTTGGGACGCACGAAGCAGTTGAATAGCTTATTATATCTGTCGGATAGTTGTTGCTTAAAGCTCTCTGGCGTTCTACCTAGCCAATCTACAAAGCCCTGACGTATCTCCTCTATCTTAGCATTAGCCATCTGTATCGCATGCCCATCACGCACTTTGATAGTTTTCGTCTCGCCTGTCTCTAGATCTCGTACCTCTTTGTTCTTATTGATATCGGGGATGGTGTTGTGTAGCGCATGCTTTAAGAGATTAAGTCCATCATAGCGTCTGAATTCTCCCTGCACAGCATACTTATGCCAAATGTTGCCATTGCGTCTATCACATTGCAAAACATATTCATCCATCGTACTCTGATAGGAGACGGTGATCTCTGTCTCAAAGAATTCTGAGGCAAAGGCACTATAGACTTTAGCCGGTATCCACCGCTCCCCAAGGTTGAAGTCAAGCTCAGCAAAGGGTATCGGTGTAGGTGTGGCAGCCCGTAGGGCAGCTAAGCTTTGCTGTGCTTCTTCATGATCAGGATGCTCTAGTAGCCACGACTCAATCTGCTCGCTCTTCTCTATCACATTGCCTGAGATAAACTTGTCTGCCACCTCGTAGCCATCTACTTCTGGATTGTAGTAGATACGCCCCTCTAGAGCTGAGATAATGTCACTCTCCTCCATCTCTAGGAGGAGCGAACTCATATAGTCTAGCTCCACAGAGCCATACTTATTCAGAGAAGAGACGAGAGCTTCCGTGGGGTCGGCAGCTACTGTCACCTCTGTAGTGGCAAAGGCGGTAGGATGGTCAAAGATGTCTGCCTTGATGTATTCCCCCTTATCGGATCGCTCTAAGAAGAGTATCTCGACCCCAGTAGCGTCCATCTTGATGAGGTCTGTATTGCTCTTCTGATTGAGATACCCCCAGCGACTGACGAAGTCGTCATAGAGCCGATTGAGCTTTATACGCTCCTCGCTATCCTCACATCTATTGTTCGCTTCGTAGTCGTATAGCCGATGATAACTCTCTCGTATCTCGATGTACGCTTTGAGCTTGGTTAGGCGCTCATAGGGTAAGTCCATCGGATGAAAGGTGGGCTGTCGCTTCAGATTGGAGAGATACCCCACTTGTCCATTTTGCAGCACGATCGACCCATCTCGTAGATGCGAGTCGGGCAAAGAGAGGAATGGACGAGGTGAAGCATCAAATGACTTCTTAACCTCTGT
>CAMPUN010000305.1 GCA_946997275.1 uncultured Porphyromonas sp. | reverse complement strand
GGGGAGGCTTTGCTCCACAGCTATTTTATTAGTAGCTTTGTAGCAACAAACTAACTCATCGCAGATTTACATGGAGCATTACTATTGTGTCATCATGAGTGGCGGGGTGGGAAGTCGCTTCTGGCCTATCTCACGGCAGTCACGACCCAAGCAATTTCTAGACTTCTTCGGGACTGGCAGTTCGCTGCTACAGGACACCTACAGGCGGTTCCTACGTATCGTCCCTGAGGACCATATATACATCGTCACGCATGCGGACTATGTCGACCTAACCCTCGAGCAGCTCCCGGGGCTCACGCGTGACCAGATCCTCAAGGAGCCTCTGCGACGAAACACGGCTCCATGTATCGCCTACGCTTGCTACCATATCCAGCAGCGAGACCCGAAGGCGTCGATCGTTGTGGCGGCGTCGGATCATATCATCATGAACGAGGACAACTTCGTCCAGACGGTCAGCCAGTCGCTCCGCTTCGCGGCCCTTCACCCTTACCTCCTGACGCTGGGTATCAAGCCTACGGCTCCTGAGACGGGCTATGGCTACATACAGGTGGACTCTAGCGAAAGGGCGCTCGACGGACAGTACCACAAGGTGAAGGTCTTTACCGAAAAGCCTAACCGTGAGATGGCCGAGATATTTGTCTCCTGTGGCGAGTTTCTTTGGAATAGCGGTATGTTCGTCTGGAGCGTCAAGACGATCCTAGATGCTTTTGCCAAGTATATGCCTGAGGTGAGCAGACTCTTTACCGAGCGGGCCAGTGACTTCGGCACCGACCGTGAGCGGGCGGCGATTGAGGAGATCTATCCTTACTGCCCTAGTATATCGATCGACTACGGGGTTTTGGAAAAAGCGGACAACGTGCTTGTCACCCCCGCCACCTTTGGCTGGGCTGACCTAGGCACCTGGGGAGCGCTCTACGACCAGAGCTCGAAAGATCAGACGGGCAATGTGACGAACCACCAGAAGACCCGATTCTACGAGTCGATGAATAATATCCTCTACATCGACGATCCCGACTTGCTGGCGGTCGTGCAGGGGGTCGATGACTGTATCATCGCTAAGCATGGCAACGTGCTACTCATCTGCAAGCGGGAGGCGGAGCAGAGTATCAAGAACTATGTGACCGACGTGGAGATCGAGTCTGGACAGGACTACATCTGACCTATTCGCACGAACTATGCAGGAGATGTGGCTACACCAGATCTGGGGCAACAGACTCTACGAGTCGCTCACCTTCGAGCCACACCCCTGTATCCCTGAGGGAGTCACGCCGATCGTCATTGATCCAGGGCGGTACAACACGAATGGCGGGCCCGACTTTAGCAATCTCAAGCTACGCATAGGGCCTCTGACCTGGGCGGGCAATGGGGAGATCCATTGCCAGGCGACGGACTGGCTGCGCCATGGGCACCAGCTGGATCCAGCTTACAATAATGTGCTCCTACATATCGTGCTGCAGGACGATGGCCCCATCTCCCTACAAGCTGGCACGCCACCTATCACCTGCCGTATGCAGATCAATCCTGATCTACTGGCCATAGCGCAGCAACTCACAGAGGCGCCTCAGATTCCTCGCTGTGGGGAAGCTTGTAGCCAGTTGCCGGAGCGTATGCAGGCCGATTGGTTTGCGCAGCTGACTCGTGAGCGAATGGACAAGAAGTGTCAGCAGATCGAGACGGCGATGAGCTTTTTCAAAGGCGACCTAGCAGCGGTGACGCACCTCTTCCTGATGCGTTACTTGGGGGGCAAGGTGAATAATGATGCTTTCGAGCAAATAGCTCGCCAACTCCCGCCTTCGATCCTACTCAAGCACAAGACTTCTCCACTAGCCCTCGAAGCGCTACTCCTCGGCGTGGGCGGACTACTGGAGAGCGCGCCAATATCTCCCGAGATAGACCAGTACCAAGAGCGACTAAAGGAGGAGTTTACCTTCCTATCGCACAAGTACCACCTCTCTCGCCTATCGCCTGGCACGATACGCATGCTGCGACTCCGTCCGAGCGCCTTCCCGCATCGTCGGCTCGCCTATCTCGCAGCGCTCTACTATCGTAGTGACAATCTGCCAGGAGAGCTCCTCCGCACATCGTCTCTGGCTCATCTGGAGCAGCTGCTCACCGTCACCCCGACCGACTACTGGCAGCGGCACTACCACTGGGGCAGCGAGACGGATGCTCAGCTCGGCACCATAGGAAGGGCGACGGTCGAGAGCATTGCGATCAATGTGGTCATACCGCTCCAGTACTACCTCACACAGGAGCGCGACCTCCTCGGGCTCTCCCTAGCGAAGGACTCGCTGATGAGTGCGCATGATTTACCCGCTGAGCGCAACAGTGTCGTGAAGCGCTTTGTCAATGAAGGGCTACGTCCCCACAGTGCCTACGACTCGCAAGCCCTCCTGCAGCTCTACGGGAGCTACTGCGAGCCTCGTCGCTGCTGGCTATGCCCCGTAGGGCGTACGCTACTGCAGAGCTACGGCGCGATGAGCCTACCCCCCTCCATTGGCGAACAGCAAGACCAATAAGAACTATACAGTGAAGCCCCTAGTGACCGAATCGATCGCTAGGGGCTTCGTTTATATGTCGGAAAGAGGAGCTTTTACTCCGTAAAGCTGCGGTAAAAGTCTACATAAGCCTCAGCATGGTCTACCGCTGGCCCAGGGTAC
>CAMPUN010000304.1 GCA_946997275.1 uncultured Porphyromonas sp. | reverse complement strand
TTTGATCCGGCTTTTCTGTTTTGCATCCACAACAACATTCATTATTAATCTTCATCTTCCCCTATTTCTATATCTAAATGATGTTCTGTATTTAGTTTGGACAACAGAGCTACCATCTCCACGTGATGCGTATGGGGGAACATGTCAACAGCGCAAGCCTTCACGGCTCTGTACTGTCCCTCAGCCATGAGGAGCGCTAGGTCTCGTGCCTGAGTCGCTGGGTTGCAACTGACATAGACGATACGCTGAGGAGCCGCCCGCAGGATCACCTCCACGACAGGAGCGTCCATGCCAGCACGTGGCGGATCGGTCACGAGTACCTCGGGACGACCATGCGCTGCGACGAAGTCATCGGTCAGGATCTCCTTCATATCGCCAGCGTAGAAGGTGGCATTCGTGATACCGTTCTGATCTCTATTGACAAAAGCGTCCTCAACCGCTTCGGGGACATACTCGATTCCGATGACGGAGCGACAGCTTTGCGCCAAGTAGTTGGCGATCGTCCCAGCGCCTGTGTAGAGGTCGTAGACCACTTCATCGCCCTTGAGCTGAGCGTACTCACGCACCTTCTCGTAGAGCCGCTCCGCCTGACGGCTATTCGTCTGGTAGAAGGACTTAGGTCCGATACGATAGCGCAGACCGTGCATATTCTCCTCGATGTATGGCGCACCGCTGTAGAGCTGCGCGGGGAGATCGGCGAGGCTGTCGTTGAACTTCGTATTGACCATATAGTAGAGCGACGTGATCTGGGGGAAGCGCAGACGTAGTGCTTCTAGCAGTTGCACGCGCAGCTCCTCCGTTCCCTCGGCAAAGGCGATCAAAACCATCAGCCCGCCCAGCGTTGTGGTGCGGATTAGGAGCGTTCGCATCACGCCCTCGTGCGCTCTCTGGTCATAGTAAGGGTACTCCTCCCAGCGCGCCAGGCAGTAGTCATTGAGGTAGTCTCGTATCTCCGAAGCTATCGGGTCGGCTATCTGACAGGTCACGCCATGCAGATCTAGTACCTTGTCAAACATCCCAGCCTTGTGAAAGCCTACTCCGCAAAGCTCCTGCTCGCTCGCTTCCTCGGGAAGGCTTTTGAGCTCCTCCTCGGTGAGCCAGCGCTTTTTGCTAAAGGTGAACTCGACCTTGTTGCGGTAGTGCCACGGATCCTCGCAGCCTACGATCGGCTCTGTGTGCTCAATGGCTATATGTCCGATGCGGGTCATAGCGTCCGCGGCTTGTTGCGCCTTACCACGGAGCTGCTCGTCGTAAGGTAGCTGCTGCCACTTGCACCCGCCACACGCTCCGAAGACTTTGCAGCGAGGCTCCACACGTAGTGGCGAAGGCTCCAGGAGCTCCTCGATGGTGCCCGTCATATAGCTTCGCTTGGAGCGACCGACACGTATGCGACAGCGGTCGCCTGGCGCCGCATAGGGGACGAAGAGCACCTTGTCCTCGACATGTGCTACGCATTGTCCCTCGGCACCCATCCGCTCGATGAGTATATCGTCCAGATATCTCGGCTCTTTGCGTTTTCTTGCCATAGGCTACTTGCGAGCGAGCTGCTGCTCCACGAGCGAGACGTACTCATCAGCCAATGCAGAGGCAGCCTCTTCCGTAGGAGCCTCCGTGTAGACACGGACGATCGGCTCCGTATTGCTGGGACGTACCTGCACCCACGACTCTTCAAAGTCAATCTTCAGTCCATCCTCCGTCAGGGGATTCAGCGAAGCGACCTCACGCTCCAGAGTAGCGAAGAGAGCCGTCACGTCAGTACCCGCAGGAAGCTCCACACGACGCTTACACATGGCGTAGTCGGGGTAGCGCTTCCGTAGCTGACTCACCGTCTCGCCACTCTTTGCCAAGTGAGTTAGGAAGAGCGCAATGCCAACAAGCGCATCGCGTCCGGCATGCAGATGCGGATAGATGACACCGCCATTGCCCTCGCCGCCGATGAGTGCATCGGTCTCTCGCATACGCTTGACCACGTTGACCTCGCCAACAGCTGCGGGCGTGTAGCTTCCGCCATGCTGCTCGGTAATGTCTCGCAGAGCGCGTGTCGAGCTCATGTTAGAGACCGTGTTCCCTCCCTCATGATAGCCGAGGAGGTAGTCAGCGACAGAGACCAGTGTGTACTCCTCGCCAAAGGGGTGCCCCGTCTCGTCAATGATCGCTAGGCGATCCACGTCTGGATCTACCGAAAAGCCCACATCGGCACGTGCTATGCGCACCAATTCGCAGAGATCCACGAGGTGACTAGGCAGAGGCTCGGGATTGTGGGCAAACTTTCCGTCGGGCGTGTCGTTGATTCCTCTCCACTCCTTGACGCCAAGCGCCTCAAAGAGCGGAGGCAGAGCGATAGCCCCGACCGAGTTGATCGGATCGTAGGCGACCGTCAGCTCAGCCTTGCGGATAGCCTCCACGTCCACCTCGGGCAGTGCGAGGATTGCGTCGATATGCTTCTGCAGATAGGAGTCGGTCTAGATGACTTGTCCCAAATCTTCTACCGAAGCAAAAGGCACGGTGTGATCTTCCGAGAGGCGTAGCACTTCGTTGCCACGATCTGCATTGAGGAAGGTGCCGTCGCTACCTAGGAACTTCAGCGCGTTCCACTGGATCGGGTTGTGCGAAGCGGTGATGATGATTCCGCCATCGGCACGGTGTCCTAAGACAGCCATCTCAG
>CAMPUN010000303.1 GCA_946997275.1 uncultured Porphyromonas sp. | reverse complement strand
CGATGGAGACTATCGGTACGGGTGATATCGGTGCTGGTGTAGGCTTTAAGGATATTCGTACGGGTGATACGCTCTGTGATGAGAATGCACCGCTTGTACTGGAGTCTATCGACTTCCCCGATCCAGTGATCGGTATCGCTGTGGAGCCTAAGACGCAGAAGGATATGGATCGTCTTGGCGTCGGGCTGGCTAAGCTCGCAGAGGAGGATCCAACGTTTGTGGTCAAGACCAACGAGGAGACGGGTCAGACCGTCATCAGCGGTATGGGTGAGCTACACCTTGATATCATTATAGACCGTCTGAAGCGTGAGTTCAAGGTCGAGTGCAACCAGGGTAAGCCTCAGGTGGCTTACAAGGAGGCTGTCACTCAGACTGTCGACCTGCGTGAGGTATACAAGAAGCAGTCAGGTGGTCGTGGTAAGTTCGCTGACATCATCGTCAAGTTTGGTCCCGCAGACGAGGACTTCGACGGAGCTCTACAGTTTGTCGACGAGGTGAAGGGTGGTAACATCCCGAAGGAGTTTATCCCCTCAGTCCAGAAGGGCTTTGAGAAGGCTATGAAGAGTGGTGTCCTCGCTGGCTATCCTCTAGATAGTCTCAAGGTGACACTGGTGGATGGTTCTTTCCACCCAGTAGACTCTGATCAGCTATCCTTTGAGGTGGCTGCTATGATGGCCTTCAAGGAGGCTTCTGAAAAGGCTAGCCCCGTCCTCATGGAGCCTATCATGCAGCTTGAGGTGGTAACGCCTGAGGAGAACATGGGTGACGTGATCGGCGACCTCAACAAGCGTCGTGGTCAGGTCGAGGGCTCAGAGGTCAACCGTTCTGGAGCACAGGTTATCAAGGCTAAGGTGCCCCTGAGCGAGATGTTTGGCTATGTGACCGCCCTCCGTACGATCACTAGTGGTCGTGCCTCCAGTACGATGAGCTTCTCTCACTACGCAGAGGTCTCCTCGTCAATAGCAAAGAAGATCCTTGAGGAACTCAATGGTCGCGTTGATTTGATAAAGTAATAATCTCACAATATAGTAATGAGCCAAAAGATCAGAATCAAGCTGAGGTCATACGACCACATGCTCGTAGACAAGTCTGCCGAGAAGATCGTCACGGCCGTACAGAATACTAATGCGCTGGTCAGTGGTCCTATACCACTGCCCACGCATAAGCGTATCTTTACGGTGAACCGCTCCACCTTCGTCAATAAGAAGAGCCGTGAGCAGTTTGAGCTAAATGCTCACAAGCGTCTGATCGACATCTACAACGCCTCAGCACCTACGATTGATGCGCTGATGAAGCTGGAGATGCCCAGTGGCGTAGACATCGAAATTAAGTATTAACCAGAGTAATCAACTACAGAAATGCCAGGATTATTAGGAAAGAAAATCGGAATGACATCCGTATTCAGTGCCGAGGGCGTTAATGTGCCATGCACTGTCATCGAAGTAGGTCCTTGTGTAGTGACTCAAGTAAAGACTGCTGACCGTGATGGTTATGAAGCGATCCAGCTGGGCTTTCAGGATGCTAAAGATAAGCATACGACACGCCCACTGCAGGGACACTTCAAGGCAGCCGGAGTGACTAACAAGCGCCACTTGGCCGAGTTCATGGGCTTTGGATCAGATTACAAGCTCGGTGATGAGATCACCGTAGAGCTCTTCAACGATACCCACTATGTGGACGTACACGGAACGAGCAAGGGTAAGGGATTCCAAGGTGTAGTCAAGCGTCACGGATTCGGCGGTGTCGGTCAGTCGACACACGGTCAGGATGACCGTCTACGTGCGCCCGGTGCTGTCGGTGCATGCTCTTACCCTGCAAAGGTCTTCAAGGGTACACGCATGGCTGGACAGATGGGCAATAAGCGCGTCACGGTACAAAACCTCGAGGTGATCAAAGTAATGCCCGAGCACAATATACTCGTACTCAAGGGTAGCGTGCCAGGGGCTAAGGGTTCAATCATAGCAATAGAGAAGTAATGGAACTATCAATCTACAATATACAAGGTGAAGATACGGGACGTAAGATAGCCTTGGAGAGCTCCGTCTTTGGCATAGAGCCCAATGATCACGCTATCTATCTAACCGTCAAGCAATACCGTGCTAACCAGCGTCAGGGTACGCACAAGACCAAGGAGCGCAGTGAGATGAGTGGCTCCACACGCAAGCTATTCCGCCAGAAGGGTACGGGTGGCGCTCGTCGTGGTGATATCAATTCAAACATCCTACGCGGTGGTGCACGTGTCTTCGGACCACGTCCACGCAGCTACAGCTTCAAGCTCAACAAGAAGCTACGTCAGCTAGCACGCCGCAGTGCTCTCACATACAAGGCTCAGGACAACGAAATCCTAGTGCTGGATCAGCTGAGCTTCGATGCTCCTAAGACTAAGACCTTCGTGAGCATGGCAAAAGCACTGAACGTAGATGGACAGAAGACGCTCTACGTAGTGTCTCAGATCGAGGATGCCGTAGCACTCAGTGCGCGCAACATCCCTGGTGTCAGCATCATACGTGCTCAAGATCTCAATACATATTGTGTGCTGGATTGTCGCAAGATAGTCTTCACAGAGGATGCTCTAGCACATGTCAATGAGATGTTTTAAGTCGAAACACAGTAGTAGAGCATTGATATGGGAATCATAATCAAACCAATAATCTCAGAGAAGATGA
>CAMPUN010000302.1 GCA_946997275.1 uncultured Porphyromonas sp. | reverse complement strand
CCTTGGTTTTGAGATGTGCGTGTGACATAGTCGTATTCATCTCCAGACACAAGAGCCTCCTTGTTAAAGCTTAAAGTTCCCTTGACTTCAAACAGGTCACCGATCCTATATTCGCCCCACTCAACGCCTGAGAGCATCTTATTGAGTGGGGCGTCTATTTTCCCAGCGTCTCTTCGTCTGTGGGTTGGCTCTTAATGAGGTTAGAGACTTCCCAGGCGAGGTAGTCGGAGATGGTCTTCTTGAAGTCTTGGAGTGTGGGGCGGGTATCGATGGGGGCGGACTGATTCCAGTCGGCTCCGCTCTTGGGATCTATGGTACCCTCGTAGTACTCCTCCTCGGTAAAGATCTTGAGGTATTGCTTGCCATGGAGTGCGAGGTTGACCACCTCCTCGTAGCGCTCCTTGGCTCTATCGGTGTCACGTAGGTTATTGCTCGCTTTCTTGCGATTGGTGCGTGTATAGCCATCATTAGAAAAGTCTATAAAGCGAACGATGGACTTAGGGTCGTGTCGCTTGGCTACCTGAAAGAGGTAGACATTGGTCTGTACGCTAGACTTGCCTAGGAAGAGGTCTATCGGCATCTTGATACTAGCGAGGAGTGTGTTGCAGCGGAGGATGCGCTCGTTGAACTCTCGCGCCTTGCCACTCCCTGCAGAGCTCTGTATGATGACTGCTGCATAGCCGTGCGACATCATCTTGAGGGCACGCTCTACGAAGACCATACCACACCCCTCTGCTGAGTAGGGAGGATTGAGGATGAAGGCGTTAGCGGGAAACGGCTCGTCGGTCTTGCCGTAGCCATACTTGCCGTTGAAGTCTTTGAGAGAGTCTTGGTTGATGATGTTGGAGCTACCATCGCCCATGAGTATCATATTGAGCACGGCGAGCATGTAGATGTTGGAGAGCACCTCCAGTCCGAGTAGTTGCTCCGCCTTGATATGTCGCTCCTTACGAGCTAGCTCTTCGGGTGAGGAGATGGTGTTACGAGCGTCTCGGAGCATCTCATTCATAGCGGCTACCAGCAGTCCAGCCGATCCAGTCGCAAAGTCCCATACGTAGGAGTCCTTGTTGACCCCCGTGAGCCGTACGAGGAGCTGAGCAACATAAGAGGGGGTGAGGACGACATCGTTGAGCTTGTCTTGGGAGAATCCTAGCCAAGAGTACATCTCGTTAAAGAGCTTGCCTGTGAAGTCGGTCGTCAACCCTATCTTATAGTATATACCGAGGTCGTCTACGATCTTATTAAAGATGCGCTTGAGCTGGGTCTCGCCATTGACTGCCTTATTGATATGCTCTGTGGTGAGTGTGTTTTGTAACTGGCGTACGATGTACTCCTGCTTATCTTGTGGGATGCTCTTCTCTCTGAGGAAGGCCTCTATCTTGCGAATCATAATGTCTCCGTCCCGATTGCCCACCTCATTGGAGCACAAGAGCTCGCTAGACTCTAGTGGCTTCACACGGCCTGGCACCCCAAGGGTTGCCATGATCGTTGCTGCGACAAGGTAGATGCGGTCGTTTTCGCCTAGTCCCTTTTCGTTTTGATAGATGTCGTTGTTGAGCCTTGTGAGGCTGACTTCGATCTCTCGCTCTCGCTGCTCCTTGATCTTCTGGAGCTCTTCAGGCGATAAGCTCAGCGTCTTGACACGCTCGATAAAGTCATCGAAGTAGTCTCGGCTCAGGAATGAGAGATCGGTATAGAAGCCTACCTCCTGCCCCGCACCGTAGTTGTCCTTAGAGACTAGGTAGACCCCGATCTGCTTGTGAAGCTCGCCCTGCCCATCTTTGTACCCTGTAGCACCGATGGCTATGACCTTAGTATAATCTGTATAGTGTAGGAGGGCGTTGGCATAGTGCACGGCACCATTGACGGCATAGTCGTTGATGTTCTTATAGTTTGGCTCTCCCTTACCTTTCGTGTTGTCCGCCTGTCCCGTGGCGTTGAGCTTGACAAGCCTGTCCTTATAGCCTTTGTACTCAATGAGTACGGGATAGCTCGTGCCGTACTTGTCTTGTAGTAGTAGCTTCGCATCGGGGCGATTACCACCTGCGCCACCTTGCTTGGAGGCATACTGCTTGAGGGCGTTGTCTATCTGACTATTGAGCGAGTCTTGCTCGAGCTTGTAGTCTAGACCATACTCCTTGAGCTGACCATTTAGGAGATTAGCTATATTCGGTTCAACAGATTGCTTTACTAGTGCCATAGGTTGTATGTTCGGTTGAGTGTAGAGTAGCGAGAGGCGTGCCTCTCCTTAAGCCCCAAAGGTACTAATAAATAAGGAGCAGACGGTAGGTGACGAGGGCTCCGTAGTTGTATCAAAAGCGAGACGAGTAACGGTTGTAGGGACGTACGGTGAACGAACCAGCCGACGAGTAACGGTTGTAGGGACGCACGGGAGTGTCTAGCGGGAGGGCGTCCGTTGTCGAACCAGCTGACGAGTAACGGTTGTAGGGACGCACGGTCTGTGCGTCCGTTGTATCAAAGGTTACGGCGTCAGGGTTTTGACGGGGACGGACGCTCGACCGAGCGTCCCTACAACCGTTACTCGTCTCTTCTAACCTCTAACTTCTAATCTCTAATCTCTCCCTCTAATCAAAAAAGGGGCGAACCGTCGTTCGCCCCTTTTTGATTCTATCGTCTTACCACTACTCGGTAAGTCTCGCCCGCTACGCAG
>CAMPUN010000301.1 GCA_946997275.1 uncultured Porphyromonas sp. | reverse complement strand
GTGTCCCTGGGGTGGGCACGTCAGCGGGGTTGAACTTCTCACCAAAGTTGTAGGAGGGGAAGATGCTGGTGTCCTCTGCGGGATCAGGTGTCGGAGCCTCCTCCTTGGCGGAGAAGCTAAAGGCGACGCCACCCTGAGCCTCCATGATGAGGAGCGTGTAGTATTCGTTTTCGCTGCTGTAGGCGTTGTTGCCGACAGCCGTCTTTTTGGGTTTACTAAAGCCGTTGTTTACAAACCACTCGGCTACATCGGGATTGCTCTCGACCATCTTGATGGTGAGCGCATAGCTGAGTGCCAGGATACCAGGCTTGTAGCTTTCACCATTGGATGTGTAGCCCTGTGGGTAATAGCTGACTAGATCGAAGTTGCCCTTGTTCTTGTCCTTAGCTACAAAGTTTGCACGCTTAGGATCATTCAGTGGCTTCTCCTGTCTCAGCCCTAGAGTGGTCTCGTACTTACGGATCTCATCTAGAGAGGTCTCCTCAGCCTTTTTGCTGGCGAAGGGGAAGTCCTTGAGCGTCTTGTCTAGGTCTATCTTAGCAACTGACCCCGGCATCGGGAGGAAGGAAAGCTGCGCATAGCCTGGAGTGTCAGCTAGAGAAACACCCAAGACAAGGTTACCCTTGCGATACATAGGCGTTTTGCTGGAGACGTCGTCTAGTGCCTCAAAGCCATCATTGATGGTCATCATGTCAAACTCCTTTCTGATTTCGCCCTGCTCGTTGTAGACAAGCTTCCTGTCGATGATGAGTGTTGATATCTGTAGTCTACCTTTGCCTGCGTTGCCGACGAGGTAGATGCGTAGTGGCTGCTTGCCACTCTTGTCTTGCGTGTTGAAGACGTAGTTCTTGAGTTGGTTACCCTTTGTATCGGTAATCACCTTCTCCGTTTGTAACACAGCTCCGTGGGCTGCCTCCCACTTCTTGATGGGTAGCTCGCCCGCTGTAAAGTCGACGGAGGGAATTGGCAGGAACTTCAGATTGCCCTCAGCATCGAGCTCATAGATAGGCGTGTACTCGCCGATCGGGATCGTGTCCTCTTTGTTGGGATCGCCACCATCATCGGGACAATTTTGGTAACAACCGACCAGCCCAAAGCAAGTTGATAAGATCAATGCGAGGGCCAGGTAAATTTGCTTATTCATAGTATTCTAACCTTGTTAGTGTATATATCTGCGCGGTCTTAGAGACGAAATAGTGAAGGGAGGCACCCGCATCAGATGATTGTCGTCATTCATCTGAAGAAATAGGCCTCCCGCGCGAACAAAGATACGAAAAGAAAGAGAGAACTACGCTGGTCCGCTAAAGTTCCTCCGTTGGAACCGAAGAGTTCCTCCCTTGGAACTAAAGAGTTCCACCGCTGGAACTAAAAAGTTCCAAGAGGGGAACCGTTTTTGGAACTCGTAAGTGTCACAAGGATAGAGCGGTACGAAGGAGCTTTGACAGCCTCCTTTTGTAGTAAGGGGACGACAAAAAGAGATGTAGCCCGCTGGTAGGAGAGGTTTCCTATTAGCGGGCTACAATATTTAATGTGTTGGGGGTGGTTTTTGGTCTAAGCCCTCGATGTGGCGTAGCGACGGACTAGCTGCGTCACGATGGCGAGGCAGCGCTCCATAGCATCGAGCGAGCAGTACTCGTGGATGGAGTGGAAGTTGCCCCCACTGGTGAAGATGTTGGGGCAGGGGATGCCTCGCTCCGAGAGAACCGCCCCGTCGGTACCGCCACGTATCGGCTGGATGATCGGCTTGACACCGACCGCCTCGTAGGCTGCCACCGCATGCTCGATGACCTCTGGGTGCGGAGCGATGTAGTCGTACATGTTGCGGTACTGGTAGGAGACTTCGACCGCTAGCTGAGCAGCGTGTGGCTCTTCGTTGATCTGCTGAGCCACCTCTCGGATACGGGCGATGCGCTCCTCTAGGAGCTGGCGGTCGTGGTCGCGGATGATGTACTCAGCGGTTGCGGACGAGACATCTCCCGCCATGTGGCATAGGTGCAGGAAGCCCTCTCGTCCCTGGGTTACCTCGGGTCGCTCGTGCGTGTAACCTAGTCTGTAGTCAAGCTTGATGAGCGACTGAAGTGCGTGGCGCATCGTGTGGTAGGCACTGCCTGGGTGAACGTTGAGCCCCGTGGCTGTGATGCGTGCAGAGGCTGCGTGAAAGCATTCGTACTCAAACTCGCCCTCAAGTCCTCCGTCGATGGTGTAAGCGTAGGTCGCCTGAAGCTGGCTCTCGTCGAATGACTCCAGTCCTCGTCCCACCTCTTCGTCTGTCGTGAAGGCCAGTGCGATAGGTCCATGCGCTAGTTCGGGCTTGCTCTGCAGCTCCGCAGCAAGGGTCATCAAGATGGCGACGCCCGCCTTGTCGTCAGCTCCGAGGAGTGTCGTCCCGTCGCTCGTGATGAGCGTATGCCCCACATAGCGTAGCAGGTCGGGGTAGTCGCTGGGACGTAGTATGCTGCCCTTGAGCTGTATCGGCTTGCCGTCGTAGGTGGGGTGGAGACAGGGTGAGACCTTTTCGCCAGGAGCTTCGGGCGAGGTGTCTACATGAGCGAGGAGCGCGATGCGGGGAACCTTTTCGTAACCAGCCGTGGCGGGGATTTGCGCTATCACATAGCCCGCATCATAGCAGGTGGCGGGTATCTGTAGCGTCTCTAGCTCGGTGTGAAGCAGAC
>CAMPUN010000300.1 GCA_946997275.1 uncultured Porphyromonas sp. | reverse complement strand
TGCCCCTTCGTCAGCAACCAGATATAAGAGGACGAGACGAGTATCTCGATGTAGGGACGCACGGATAGTGTCGAGTCGGAGGGCGTCCGTTGTGTCAATGGTTACATCGTTGAGGTTTTAACGGGGACGGACGCTCGACCGAGCGTCCCTACAACTCGCTACTCGTTTCGTTGTCGTGCAATAATAAGACGAGTGCAGGTGACGAAGGAAGCGACCGCTTGCGGTCGGACGTATCATAGCCCCCAGTCGAAGGAGCAAAGCTCCGAACGACTGGGGGGCATAGGGGCGTACAAGGTGGGACGACCTCCCCTCGCGGGAGGTCGGACTGGAGGTTGTAAATTGGTCTAGTCCGACCCACAAGGGGTCGATAAATCAGGAGGCGTCTAGCGTCCGTGGGTCGTTCGGGGCTTTGCCCCTTCGACCCACGGCTATGATTCGTCGGACCTCTACGAGGTCCTTCTGTGTGCGTCTGTCTATTATGCTTCTGATAGATCGTGCTTTCCTCCTAGGGGAGCGGGTTACACATCTCCTCGGACTACCCTATTTCTGGACTTGAAGTGTTTAAACGCACATCTTTTTTCTTTCGTCTCTTTTTCCTACATTTGCACTCATGTTGCACTAAGCTAATCACTACGTGCATCAACAACGTTGCAGCATGAAATGTTGGAGCTGTAAAACAAGATCTAGCTACTTGAAAGACAAATAAATGCATTATGAATTCTAGCGAAGCCAAAACTATGATTAGATCCTACATCTTGATTTTCATTGCTATTGTAACACTGTCCTCTTGCAAATCATGTCGAAAAGTTGTGCAGTGTGAGGAGTGTGACGGCACCGGAAAAGTAGAGGTCGAGTGTGAAGTGTGCAATGGATATGGTTCTTTAATTTGTGGAAGCTGCCGTGGAACTGGATCTCTAGAGTGTGACAATTGCGATGGTAGTGGGGACATTACATGTTATGAATGTGATGGTTACGGGGAAGTGCGTTGCAGGGATTGTTCTGGAGAAGGATCTAATTCAGAGGGACAGCAATGTTTTTCTTGTGATGGGACTGGCAAGTTGGATTGTAACTGGTGCTCTAGTTTAGGACATACTGACTGTGACGACTGTGATGGTAGTGGGGAGATTACATGTGATGAATGCAATGGTTATGGGGAACTGCGTTGCATCACATGTTATGGAGAAGGAAAAGTAGAAAAAGAATGCCCAAAGTGCAATGGTAGTGGGAAAAGGGCGAGATAGTTGCTGGGAAGTGCGCGCTATCATATGTTTGAGCAATCATTACCCCGTGGTATCGTAATGATTAGCTCTATGAATACCATGAAGAGTCAAAACTTCTTTATGGTAAAATTACGATAGAGCTAGATCCCGCCAAACGGACTACTCGATGAGATGAATAGCGACATGTAGGAGGACGAGACAAGTAGCCCAGTGTAGGAACGCACGGCTCGTGCGTCCGTTGTGTCAATGGTTACAGCGTCGAGGTTTTAACGGGAACGGACGCCCTCCCACTAAACACTAGCCGAGCGTCCCTACAACGGGTTACACGTCATGCTATGACACAACAGACGATACGCGCGCTCTTACGGGACGATCACCTTGCTATTGTCCACGATATAGAAACCTTGCGGTAGATCACGCAGAGCTTCACTGTAGTCCTCAGCAATGCGTACGACCTCGCCCGACATGGTGTAGACTATGTAACGACCAGCGGTCGGCACTATGGGCGCAATCGCATTAGGAGTGGCTGGCTGGTGATTATCAAACCAGTCTACATTCCGCCGAAGGGCAGTCGTGAGCTCCTCGGCTACACTGTGCAGAGGCTTGAAAGGACCCTTAGACCAGCGCTGCTTATCCCGCCGATAAGCTTCCTCATAAGGGGCAAAGCAGCTCTCCAAGTAGCGCATCCACTCGTCAGAAAGCACGGGGTGCACCTCTTTCCACACCTTGCAGACAGCTGAGCTAAAGTCTTCGTCCTTGAGTAACTCCCCGATCCAATGAGGCGCAAAGACGTAGTGCACCTTCATCCTAAAGGTATAGTCCGTCTTCTCCCGATTCATGCAGGTGAGGTCCCAGATAGGTCCTGCCACCCACTTGCTCCCCTCGCCCTGATCTTTGTGCAGGTAAAAGCTTCCGTGAAAGCCATCGGGATTGTCCATAACCTCCTGAATGATGAAAAAGCGAGCCATCGCATCTACATCGAGGCGATCCTTCCAGCGGCTGGTCGCTTTGTCTGGAGCATAGATATCATCGTTGAGCCCCTTAAACTCATCAGTCAGCCAATCCCGCTGTGCCGTCGAGAGTACCTTCGGCGAGTGGTAAGTGATGTTGATGATCCAGCGATCATTCTCTCTAAAGCTAATTTGGTTCTGCTCCTTATAGTTGTCCACCTCTACGAGCCAGCCACCAGGGATGGTCGCAGCATCTTCGTTATTGTCCGGTTGCTCGTAGATGTTGACACGATTCTTCCCGATCCGTATCGTCTCCGTCAGCAAGTAGAGACCAATATAGTCTCCATTGAGTACCACCTCAATCGGCTTTGTGGAGGGTGTCCACGCCATCCCCATCAGCTCGCCTAGCTTCATACCAGCCATCGTCGGAGGCCAAAACTTCAGGAGTGCCCAGTGCTTATTCTTCGGCATACCCATGAGAGAGAGCTTCTCGTCCAGCTTGAGCTT
>CAMPUN010000299.1 GCA_946997275.1 uncultured Porphyromonas sp. | reverse complement strand
ATCGGGCAGACGGCGCCCTTTGACTTTGATTACCTCAGCAGCGTCACCCAGCAGAGCTACACCGCTGTGGAGCTACAAGGATCAGAGGGCAAGTTTAAGGAACTCTTTAACCCCACCCAGCGATCTCAAGATGGCAATGTATGCCTTAAGAGTGACGTCGCTCTTGCGACCAGCAAGCACTGGGTCGTATACTATGCTGATCAGGAGTTGAGAGATCCAGTCTACGAAGGCGGAGAGAATCCACTCAATGGCTACATCAAACTCACCACGGCACGCGCTGTCGGCGAAACCATTGATATGAAGCTCATAGCTGAAAATCCTAAGTTCAATGACATAACCATCGAGGGTGTCAAGGAGGCTCCCCAAATCGGTAATAAGAAAGTGAAGTACACACTCACTAGTCAGACTATCGTACTGAGGGGATCTATCAAGAGCTTTGACTGTGGCAAGAGTCAGATTACTAAGGTCGAGTTAATCCAGTGTCCTACGCTCGAGAGCTTCTTCCTCGGAGATAACCAAATTTCCGAGCTGGACTTCACCGCATGTGTCAAGCTGACGAACTTCAATTGCTACAACAATCAGCTTACCGAGTTAGATCTCACTCCCCTCAAGAAGCTCAAATGGTTCAACTGCTACGGCAATAAGCTCACCAAGCTAGACTTAACCTCCTGTCCTGGAGTCACAGCCATACGCTGTCAAGACAACCAGCTCTCCGAGATAGTTATCCCTCAGGGCTCTCTCCTCTCTGCTATCGATTGCTCTAAGAATCAGCTCGCCAAGCTAGACATGTCTCACTGCACCAAGCTCAGAAGTCTCAATTGCAGTGACAACCTACTCACCGAGCTAGACCTCTCACAGAGTCCTGCACTGGACAATCTCGTCTGCTACAATAATAAGATACGAGGCAAAGCGATGACCCAGCTTATCAAGAGTCTCGCTGACCGCTCGCAGAAGAGTACCAAGGGCAAGTTTAAGGTACACTTTAACCCCACCCAGCGACTTCAAGATGGCAATGTATGCCTTAAGAGTGATGTCGCTCTTGCGACCAGCAAGCACTGGGTCGTATCCTATGCTGATCAAGAGTTAAAAGACCCAGCCTACGAAGGCGAAGAGGCTCCACTCAATGGTTCCATCACGCTCACCACGAGTCGCCAGATCGGGAGCAAGATAGGACTAGTCATCGAGGCTCCGGGTGCCGTCCAGATAGCGGGAGTCAAAGAGACACCCGTACTAGGTAAGTATCAGAACTACACCATCACCAGCCAGCAGGTCACTATACAAGGAGAGATCACCAAGCTACAGTGTAGTAGTAACAACCTCTCGGCACTCCAGCTGACAGACTGCCCCACGCTACGGACGCTTGTCTGTTTCAATAATGAAGTCACAGCTCTCGACCTCTCGCATGCTCCTAGCCTTGACTCTTTGATCTGCTACATCAATAAGATTGAGTCGCTAGACTTCTCTCAGACTCCACAACTGCAACTCATAGATATAGAGCAAAATCAACTTGCCTCTATAGACTTAGCATCGCTCCAAAAGCTCAAGAAGATCAACTGCGCTAAGAACAAACTCAAGGCTCTCAACCTTACCACCGCCAAGGCTCTAGAGCGTCTAGACTGCTTTGACAATCAGCTCACGCAGCTCGAGCTACCACAGACGGCCACCCTTACCTGGATCAACTGTGGAGGCAACCAGCTATCCTCACTAGACGTCTCTGCATGTACGGGACTGCAGACACTCTCTTGCTACAAGAATCAGATACGCAAGCAGGCCATGACTCAGCTCGTGCAGGCTCTCCCAGATCGTACAGGTATGGAGCCTGCGGGCATGTTTGGAGTGCACTTTGATGAGACCAAGATGGATGAAGATGGCAATATATGCCTCCCCAGCGATGTAGCCATAGCTCGGGGCAAGAATTGGCTCGTGCGCGCTGTATCCTCTCAGACAGACTACGCTGGACTAGCTACGGGTGTCATCATGATTACCCCCAGTGAGGGCGTTGAGGAGATATCGCTGACCATCCAGGCTGTCGGCGATGTCACCATAGAAGGTGTCATAGAGGAGCCCACTATCGGGGAGAAAGCAACCTACACGCTCCTAAACAAAGTTGTCACCATACGAGGTGACATCACCTCTCTCGGATGTAGTAGCTCCAAGCTACAAGAGCTGGACCTCATCAGCTGCCCTAATCTGACGCAGCTCTCCTGCTATAGCAACAACCTCGTATACCTCTCCCTCTACAAGTGCCCTAAACTCACCTCACTGAGCTGTCACACCAACAAGATAGAGAGATTAGAGCTCGTAGAGTGTTCCAGCCTCAGCTCACTCGACTGCTCTAGTAATCAAATCAAAGGCGAGGCTATGACTCAGCTCATGAAGAGCCTACCCGACCGCACGGGACTCAAGCAGGGTGAGATGACCCTCTACTTCTCTAGAGACGAGATAGACTTTGATGGCAATGTGTGCTACGATACGGACGTAGCTATTGCTAAGGCTAAGAACTGGAAGGTGGGCTTCGCTATGTCCAAAGATGAGTACGAAGGCAAGGAGTCGCCCCAAGCCAAACAAGCCACCATCACCCTCACCACGAGTCGCCCCATAGGTCAGAAGATCTCTCTAATGATCAAGGCTGAGAACGACTTCACCATCGAGGGGGTCGATGGAGTACCTTTTGATGGCTCCCATATCAAG
>CAMPUN010000298.1 GCA_946997275.1 uncultured Porphyromonas sp. | reverse complement strand
ACTCTTGAAGTGAGCTACGACATTGAGATTTCCAGAGAGCTCGGTAGCGTACTGCCCTTCGTTGGTATAGTCCACGGGAGCGTCTTCCCCATTGACCGTAAACTTCTCGAACTTATAGCCTTCCTTTGCCTCAGCGGTGAAGGTTAGGGACTTGCCTTCAGGGAGCTTCGTACCAGGCTCTATAGAGCGTTTCATGAAACCTTCCCAGTAAGTCGCCTTGATCGTACCACCCTCGACAGGGTCGGCCGAGAAGTTAACGGTATACTTCTTTGCTTCCTTCTTGAAGAAGAGCTGTACCTCGGTATCCTCCTCTAAGGTCATCGTCAGCGTAGTCTTCTGACCAGCCAAGATATCTGTCGCGCCATCAACGAGCCACTTATCCACTTCGTAGCCAGCATCAGGTGTGGCGGTGAAAGTAACCTTCGAACCACGAGCTACCTTGCTATCGCTAGGGACTGAAGTGGCATCGCCACCGCCTGCTGGTGTGACAGCGACGGCAATCTGACCTCCCTCACCTGTAGCGACACTGTACTTCAGCGTCACCTCATTGGGCTTAGTCGTGAAGACCACCTTCACATCAAGGGCTCCACTGAGCTTATGCACATACACCCTAGGATCGCTAGGCATCTCAATGGCGGTTCCATTGACGAGCCACTTCTCGACCTTGTAGTCTGCCTCCGGCTTAGCGGTGAAGGTGACCCAGATACCAGCTGCGAACTCAGCGCCCGAATTGAAGGCGACCTCATCATCGATATCACTGTCGTAGTACGTAGCTGTGACCGTACCAGCCCCGGCAGGCTCAGAGGCAAAGGTCACCGCGTACTTCTCAGCGGGAGCTATACTCTTGAAGTGTGCTACGACACTCGTCTCACCTGTAATCTCAGTAATAGAAAGCTTCTCTGCGGCGGTGATGGATCCAGGAGTGTCTGCACCATTAACGGTCCACTTCTCGAATTCATAGCCATCGTTTGCCGTAGCCTCAAAGTCCAAGGGGGCACCCGCTGCTACAGATGATCCAGAGGCAATCTCCTTATAGGTTGCCGTATTGGTCGCCTTGATGGTGCCACCCTCGACAGGATCAGCGACAAAGGTCACGACATACTCCTGGGGAGTTGCGGTCGACACGAAGTTAGCCACGATGGTGTTTGGCTTACTAGGATCCATCTTGTAGGAGAACTTTGTCTTTCCAACCTTGTCGGTAGCGCCATTGATTGTCCAGTCGCGTAGCTCAGCGTTTTCACCTGGCGTTGCAACGAAGCGCACATAAGCACCCTCGAGTACCTTATCTCCGCTAGTAAGTACCTTACCACTACTATTCTTTACTACTATAGTGCCAGGACCATTGACGGAGAAGGTGACTGGGAGCATCGCTAGCTCCTTGAAGTAAGCCTTGAAGGTGACATCCTCTGTTACGACGTAGCCCCGGATTTTATCAGTCGTAAACTCGTCGCTACGTACACCGTTCACCTCCCAGTAGTCAAATTTGTACTTATTCTTGTCACAGTAGGCATAGACATTGATCAGCTTTCCCTCTTCTACAGCAGAACCTGAAGCAATTTCGTTATAGGTGTCATAGTCCTTGATCGCCACATAGTTCTTTTCGCTGGCAGGTTCAGCGGAGACGGTGACGGTGTGTGTCGCTGTCTGACCAGCCGTCTGCTTGAAGTAGACCACGACGGTCATGTCTGCGTCAATAGTCTTGGAGCACTCTTTCCTTCCATTCGAGGACTCATCGACCGTGCCATTGAACTCCCACTTCTCGACCTCGTAGCCTGCATTAGGGGTGGCTTTGAAGTCGACGTACTCGTTGTTGTTCACCTTATCCCCAGATCTTACAGGGACTGGAGGGTCATCATACGATGTTAGGTAGGAAGCCTCCACCGTACCTCCCTCAGCCGGCTGGGCAGAGAAGGTCACGGTGTGATCCTGACCATAGAGTCTCGGCACGGCAAGTGCCAAGAGACATAATAAAATAGGTAATACTCTTTTCATAAGCTTGTAACTAGGTTTAGTGTATAAAATATCTCTTTGCTGATATGAGGACAGCTCCCGTAGGATCCACACCCTCCCTCCACCTTACTGCACGACGGCAGGTCGCAAGGTAGTCAAAATGGGAACGGGAAACGTGAGGAGTCGCTGAAGCCCTCCTACTACAAAGGCAAAATTAAGCAATCTCACCCTAAAAAGCAACACCCCACTTCAGACTTTACGCGCCCCGATGCGGGCAATACGGAGATCTGACCCAATTACTGGACGACACCTTCGCAGAGACTTCACTAAGCCAACGAACCAGCGGGCGTGGGGACTGCCCAGCTGCCCCACGAAAAGTTTACCCCGAATATAGCAGCTGACAGGCCGACGATCAGGGATCTCATCAGAGGAGAGGGCTGACGCATGATACAAGACGAGTTCATTTAACTCTCTATGTAGGAAATCGGAAATGCCTCGCTAGAGATCTTTCAATATCCAGTGAGGCGCGAAAAAATCCCTCGGACTTACGATCCCATTCTTCCGAAGTTTCAGTTCATTCTTCCGAAGTTTTATTTCGCCCCTCCGTGGAGACGCTCGGTCGAGCGTCCGTTGTAGTACTGCGAGACGAGTAACGGTTGTAGGGACGCACGATCTGTGCGTCCGTTGTAGTACAGCGAGACGAGTAACGGGTGTAGGGACGCACGATCTGTGCGTCCGTTGTCG
>CAMPUN010000297.1 GCA_946997275.1 uncultured Porphyromonas sp. | reverse complement strand
TGAGTCCCCTCGTTGTGTCGTTTTGTTTGAGCAGTGGCGCGCTAGAGAGCCTGTACTATAAGGTAGGTCATATAGGCACCGTAGACGACGAGTAGCACCACGCCCTCCTTGCGGCTGATCATCGCTCGCCCCATGACGTTGCTAAAGATGAAGAGAAGGAAGACAGCCACCAGCATCATCATATAGTCCATCAACTGTATGCCCGCAGGGACTAAAGGCGTGATCGTAGCTGAGGCGCCGAGAATGAAGAGAATGTTGAATATGCTGCTCCCCACGACGTTGCCGATGGCAAGGTCTGGCTGACGCTTGACAGCTGCCACGACCGATGTCGCCAGCTCTGGTAGCGAGGTGCCGATGGCTACGATGGTGAATCCGATGATTGCTTCGCTCACACCCCACGAGCGTGCTATACTAGAGGCATTGTCGACGAATAAGCGTCCGCCGAAGATTAGCAGAGCGAGTCCACCGATGACCTTAACGATCGATAGAAGCATTGCGGGCTTGTGGCTTTTGGTCTCTAGGGGTGCTTGGTCAGGCTCGAGCGTCTTTTCCTTAGGAGCTGACATGAAGGCTAGATAAAGGTAGAAGATGAGGAAGCCGAGCAGGACAATGCCATCGCCACGGTCAATGATGTTGCCCGAAAAGCCACCCGTGAGAAGATGATCGCTCGCCATCACGAGACAGATGGCCGTGACCAGCATGGCGATCGGTATGTCTCGCTTCATAGCATCGTGCGTCACACGGAGCGGATAGATCACAGCGCTGACACCTAGGATGAGGAGGATATTGGCGATGTTGCTACCCACCACATTGGCGATGGCGATGTCAGGCTTATTGGCCAAAGCCGAAGTGAGGCTCACGACTAGCTCAGGGGCTGAGGTACCAAAGCCTACGATCGTGAGGCCGATCACCAGTTGCGACACGCCAAGACGCTCGGCGATCGTCACAGAGCCAGTGGTGAGGAAGTTGGCCCCAGCGGTGATCATGATCAAGCCTAGGATGAGCAGCAGGAAGTAGAGTAATATTGACATGATGCCTAAGATATAAGGTATAGCAGACGTTACCAGCCACCAGTGGCTCCACCGCCACCGCCTGAACCACCGCCGAAGCCTCCGCCACCGAAGCCTCCACCGCCAAAGCCGCCGCCGAAGCCTCCTCGTCCGAATGAGCTACCAATGATTCCTCCAAGTATAGCTCCGCCTAGAGCAGAGTTATTGTCTTTATAAATAGTCTCATCTGTGTGGTGGTCTTGGTCACAGTAAAGGCAGTGATACTCCTGACGATTGATATAGGCGATGCGCCGATCGGTAGAGCGCAGACGCTGCGTACCGACTCGCTGCATAGCGTAGGTTCCGCAGTGCGGGCAACGCTTGTAGGGAGAGCCTCCGACCACTTCGCCATAGCGTTCTACAGCACCACAGTTGTCGCATTGCTTGACTAGATATTGCACACTACCGAGACGCTCTTCCAGTTGCTGTGCAGGCGTGAGTAGTGATAGCTTAGCAGTGTCTGAGAGTCGCTGCAGCTTGTTTTGATGGCATGTAGCACAGCGGAGCGCCTCCTGAGAGAGGCGATAGCGCAGGATAGCGTAGAGAGCGAGGAGTACGACGATGGAGCTCGCTATAAAGAGGAAGCTTCCACCGATCATTGCTATCAAAGCGATGAATACGAAGCTAACGATCTGCCTATTGAGACGCTTGATCCTTTGCTCTGGTGAGGTCTGCTTGTCTCGGTATGAGACCAGCATGACGACACAGAGGATCAGCACCAAGAGGACCACCAATCCATTGAACACGCCATCCGCCACTTGATCTTCCTCGGCTCCATCGGTGCGAGTAGCCCCTTCGTAGTTGGCCGAGATAGTCTCTTGTATCGCCTGCACGCCCGAGAGGACACCTGTACTATAGTCACCACGCTTGAAGTGTGGCGCCATACGATGAGCAATGATTTGACTACAGAGCGCATCCGGTAGCACGCCCTCTAGTCCGTAGCCCGTCTCGATGCGTATCTGACGACTATCTAGCGAGATGAGCATGACGAAGCCACTATTGTCTATCTTAGAGCCCACGCCCCAGCCACGAAGTATCTCTCGTGCGAGCTCCTCGATAGAGCCACTCTGACCGATGGAGGGGAGGGTGATGACGACTCCCTCCACGCCATGCGTCTGGCGCATGCTTAGGATCGCTTCGTTGATTCGTTGTCGCGCCTCGGGCTCGATGATGTGCGCTATGTCGGAGACAAACTGCGTGCTGTCCTGTAGCTGTACGTTTGGGATATCCTCCCACGAGACAGCCTTCTGAGCAGGTAGTGCCCAAAAGGATAGCAGTAGTCCGAGTAAGAGTAAGGTGCGCTTCATGGGGGAGTCTAGAGGTTAGAGATTAGAGGTTAGAAGTTAGAGAGAAATGAGGGCTAGGCTCACTAGTGCCACTAGAGGCTCTAGTGAAATCCTATCCCTCTACCTCTAACAACTAAAACTTTACTTGAGGAGCTTGCTCTGCACCAGCCTCTGCCTGAAAGTAAGGACGCTGGCGGAAGCCAAAGATACCGGCGCAAACATTCGTTGGGAAGCGACGTATCTTCGTATTGTACAGCTGTGCCTGATTGTTAAAGTCCATGCGGGCCGTCGTGATACGGTTTTCCGTACCCTCTAGCTGAGCCTGTAGCTGACGGAAGTTTTCGTCTGCCTTGAGCTCGGGG
>CAMPUN010000296.1 GCA_946997275.1 uncultured Porphyromonas sp. | reverse complement strand
ATAGAGGCGCACTCAGCATGACGATGCTGGGTGCGCCTCTTGTGATTAGAGAGAAAAGATCGGAGCTGTCAGAACGATATCAGAGCAATAGGAACGATCGGAGCTATCGGAACGATCGGAGCCATCAGACGAGTAACTGGTGTAGGGACGCACGGGAGTGTCTACATTTCGCTACTCGTCTCAGCGGTTATACGCCTCTTTTAGCCTCTTCGATTACACTTTGTCATCCAAAATGATTATCTTCGCCATATCAAGGGGGGCTTGGTTGATCTTTCAAGGCTCTACAACTAAGCTTCCGTAGTTGTGTGCAGAGAGCCTTCATGTCATATCAATAGATTCATATCAGCATGAAATCAAAGATTACCTATTGGCTCCTACTCTGCCTACTACCACTCTTACCACTTCACGGGCTGCTCGCTCAGGAGGGGCTAGCTTATCCTATCGAACTGTGTGTGACTCCAGGGAGTAGCTCCGTAACCCTTAAGTACAACACGCTACCTAATGCCTCGGTCACCGTCTACTGGGGAGACGGGTCGAGCGAGAAGCTCGCAGACCCCAGGAGTCGCTACGCCAAGGCCGTCTCCCACACCTATGCTAAGCCTGTGGCGGAGGGGACTAAGATAACTATTGACGGCACCTCTATCACTATGCTCGAAGAGCCGTGGGCTACGGAGGGACAGCTCAATATGTCTGGTTTTGGCAAGATCGCTTCACCCGCTTTGGAGCGGCTAGACTTTGCTTTTGCTTGCCCGATGTCTGGCTCTACGACGCCGTACCACCTAGATGTCTCTCGCTGTCCGCAGCTCAAGACTCTCAAGGTGCAAAACCTACGGAGCATCACCCTACCGCAGGACGGCAAGCTCGAGGAGCTCTACATCTCGACTCGTCTCAACACTCCCGGGATGCCTTCACTACAAGGCACCCTGGACCTAACGCAACAGAGTCATCTGCAGAAGCTCAAGCTCAATACGCAGCTACAGCTACAAGCGATAGACCTCACGGGGTTGACGCAGCTCAGCTCCTTGGAGGTATACAACAATCCGCAGCTACGCCGTCTGATAGGAGTCAAGGGGCTCACGACCCTTCGGAAGGCTAACCTTTCGGGCAATGCTCTCACCTATGACCAGCTACCACTCTTTACCGATCAACTACTGGAGTCTGATGTCAACTATGACCAGTGTCCTGAGGTGCGCCTTGACCCTGTCCATGTGTCGCCTCGGACGGTCGATCTCTCTTTCCAGCATACGGTACAGGATGGCAAGGGGCAGAGCTACACGACGACTTATCCGAATGTGATGATCGCCTCAGAGAAGGGCGAGGCTCCCAACACGCCGATCTTCTCCGACCAGTACAGTGTGGATGGTGGGGTCTTCAAGCTTTCTGAGTCACTCTTCACACGAGATGGTAAGTCGCTGGACACGCTGCTGGTAGGCATTCAGACGCACAACGACTACTACCCCAACTACGCCCAGGCTGCTGAGACGAATCAGATCGTGGCTCGGGTACCACGCACGGCTAGTGAGCAACCTACGGGACAGGCGCGGGTCACCTTCTCTATGAATGAGGGGGGTACGCTGAGTGTCGCCATCGTTAATCCCTGGAAGGAGCTCAAGTCGGGCGATCTCGTGGATCGTGGCACCAAGGTGTACATACAGTCTGAGCTAGAGGATGGCTATCAGGTAGACTACTATGAGATCAATGGCGAGCGCTGTCACGTGGCTTACCAATTTCTCATTGAGTACATTATCACGGACGATGTCAATATCGTCGCTCACTATAAGAAGCTCCCCGCAGAGGGCTACACGATCACTTACGACAGTGAGGGCGGTGGCACCATCGAGAATGCTTACTATATGAATAATATGGGCAAGGCGGTCAAGATTAAGTCGGGCGATCGTATCCCTGCGGGCATAGAGATCACCTTCGTGGCTAAGGCTGACAAGGGGCATGAGCTAGACTACTGGAGGACCGATGGAGAGCAGTCGCCTGACCAGGGCAGTCCTTTCTACTACGACCTCTACCGTGATGGTCATGTGACCGCTGTCTTTAAGAAGCTGACGGTACCTCAGTACCCGTTTAACTTTACCTATGGTCCTGGGGGCTACCTCTCGGTACGACTCAGCAGCACACAGGAGATCATCAGCTCAGGGACTCTGGTCAAGGAGGGCGAGACGGTCTACTGTGTAGCTACGCCCGACCCGACGCTACGGGTCGATAAGTGGATCGTCAATGGCGAGGTGATGACTGACTGGCGAGATGAGCTAGAGGTCGGAGTCAAGGTTGATAAAGAGATCCATCTGGAGGTGACCTTCGGACGGGACAATGCGCTCGCCGCTCCGACTGTGGAGACTCCTCGCATCTACATCGCCAACGATCGTCTTATCGTCGAGGGTTATGCCGCAGATACGGAGCTGTCTCTCTACACGGCTCAGGGCGTACTGATCGGCACTGCTCGATGCGGTGAGCACTACGACTGCTCAGCACTACCGTCAGGGCTATACCTCGTTCGGATAGGCGACAAGCTATACCGCGTCGTAGTCGCCTAGCGGACGCACGGGATCGTGCATCCCTACGGCAGTTACACATCTCCCGAAGAAATCGGGAATATCCACAGAGTAAACAAAAATCCCCCACGGAGGGCCGAAATAAAAGTTCGGAAGAATGAAATGAAACTTCGGAAGAATCAGATCATAAGTC
>CAMPUN010000295.1 GCA_946997275.1 uncultured Porphyromonas sp. | reverse complement strand
TTTGGTAGGGTTCTTCTTGGGTGTGCTTTTCTTTCTAGATGGTTTCGTCATAATCGTTTGGTTAATGTGTGTGTGCGTTTGGGGGCTTACTGCTCTGGTCGGTAGGGCCCGCTGTGCTCGTCCTCGAGGATGCTCAGATAGCTCTTGTACCGTGAGGGTGCGATGCGTCCCTCCTCTAGCGCCTTGAGGACAGCGCAGCCCGGCTCGTGGAGGTGCGTGCAATTGGCAAAGCGACAGTCGCTCGAATAGGCGAAGAACTCACGAAAGAAGTGGCTCGTGTCCTCCTCGCTCATCTCTAGCGTGCCAAAAGCTTTGATCCCAGGCGTGTCAATGATCCAGCCCGAGTGCGGGCTCGGTAGCTGATACATCTCCGAGTAAGTGGTCGTGTGCTGCCCCGTCTCGTAGAGCGAAGAGATCGCTTGCGTGGCTAGTCCTAGGTCAGGTATCAAGCTGTTGAGCAGGGTCGACTTGCCCGTGCCTGAGTGCCCAGCGATGAGTGTGCACTTACCCTCGAGGAGCGATAGCAGTGCATCGGTGCCTTGATGTTGTAGAGCCGATATGGGGTGGCAGGGATAGCCCAGCGGGGTGTAGATCTCGGTCAATTCGCGCATCACCTCCTCCTCGTCGGGCTTGAGGTCGTCGACCTTGTTGATGAGGATCTCGGTGGGGATGCGGTACGCCTCAGCCGTGGCTAGGAAGCGATCGATGAAGGTGTAGGAAGTGCGAGGGCGAGCGATGGTGACCATCAGGAGGGCTAGGTCAATGTTTGCCGCAAGGATGTGTGACTCCTTCGAGAGATTGGTGGCGCGCCGTATGATGTAGTTGCGCCTCGGCTCGAGAGACTCTATATAAGTGACCTCCTGCTGTGGATCAGGCGTGAAGTGCACCCAGTCACCGACCACTACGGGGTTGGTACTGCGGATGCCCTGTATGCGCACCCGCCCTTTGATCAGACAGGAGTAGACCCGCTCCTCCTCGGGGACGTGTACTGCACAGTTGTTGCCGATGACCTTGATGACTCTGCCTCGCATAGGATAGGTAAATGGGGGGAATGGTAAGAGCAAAGCCACAGCCCACAGCTAGAGAGTGCAAAGGTCAGACGAAGCGAAAGAGCGTCTCTCCGCTCCGCCTGCCCGCTCAGGCCGTAGGTGTGACTTGCATAGGATGAAGTGTGATAGGGTAGTGGCGCAGAGTTAGATCGTCATGATCTCCTTCTCCTTGGCCGCTAGCACCTCCTCAACACGAGCGATGTACTTGTCGTGAAGCTTCTGGGCTTCGTTCTCTGTTTGCTTGACCACATCCTCTGACAGATCCTCCGCTTTGAGAGCCTTCTTGGCAGCGTCGATAGCGTCTCGACGTGCGTTGCGGATGCTGATCTTAGCCTCCTCGCTCTCAGCCTTAGACTGCTTGACCAGCTCCTTGCGGCGCTCCTCCGTGAGGGGCGGCATAGCGATGCGGATCATCTCGCCATTGTTCGTCGGTGTGATGCCTAGGTTAGAGTCGAGGATACCCTTCTCGATATCCTTGATGAGCTTCTTGTCCCACGGTGTGATAGCGAGTGTGCGCGCATCGGGTACAGTCACAGTGGCAACCTGATTGAGAGGCATTGGCGCCCCGTAAGCCTCGACGGTTATGTCGTCCAGAAGGACAGGATTCGCCTTGCCCGCACGTATGCGGTCTAGCTTGTCCTGGAGGAATTCGACAGCTTTGAGCATAGACTGCTCAGCAGGTTTGGTAAATTGGCTTGTACTCATATTTCGTTCTGTTTGGTTTCTAGGTTATTGATTAGGAAACGATTGATCCGATCTCCTCGCCACGCATCACACGAGCCAAGTTGCCCGTCGTGTCCATGTCAAAGACGATGATCGGCAGGTGGTTCTCCTGACAAAGCGTCATAGCGGTCAGATCCATGATCTTGAGCCCACGGTCGTACACCTCTTGGTAGGTGAGACGAGAGAGCTTCGTCGCTGTCGGGTCGCGCTCTGGATCGGCTGTGTAGATGCCGTCGACACGGGTCCCCTTGAGCATGATGTCAGCTTGTAGCTCAATGCCACGGAGTGCTGAGGCAGAGTCTGTGGTAAAGAACGGATTGCCCGTGCCGCCAGCGACGAAGACAATATGCCCCTGTTCCAGCAGTTGGCGAGCTGTGAGCGCATCGTAGTAGCGTGCGTAGGGTTCCATCGGCGTACTGGTCATGACGACCGCCCGAGGGGTGCCCTGTATAGAGGGGCACTGCGCATTGATCGCCGCACTGATGGCGAGCGCATTGATGACCGTGGCGAGCATGCCCATACGGTCGCCCGACACACGGTCCAGCCCCTCGGCAGAGCCTGCCATGCCTCGGAATATGTTGCCACCGCCCACGACGATCGCCACCTCGACGCCCATATCGCTGATCTCGATAATCTGCGAGGCGTAGTCGTGGAGCCGTGTCGTGTCGATGCCTTGCTTGGAGCCCGCCGCGAGCGACTCGCCGCTGAGCTTGAGTAGTACTCGTTTGTATTGAGCCATAATGGTCTTATCTCATTGTATCCTCTACAAAGATAGACAAAAAGTGCTTAGCAGTAAAGCGAAGCGGTAAGGCGAGCGCACTTTAGTCGCTCTACAAAGTCAAAATAAGAAGGCTAAAAGAGACGAACTCCCCTTAGTAATCAATGGTTCCCTCGGAGGAAACTTCAGTTCCATAGGTATGAAACTCCAGTGCCAA
>CAMPUN010000294.1 GCA_946997275.1 uncultured Porphyromonas sp. | reverse complement strand
ACCGCATCGGCTACCTCATTGATCGTGCCATCACCACCGACGCCGATCACCACATCAAAGCCCTGGCCCGCCACATCGTCTATGATCTGCGCCACGTGGCCCTGCTCGTTGGTATAGACGAAGTAGAGCTCGCTGCCATTCTCAGAGAGGATGTTGTAAGCTAGCTCTGGGATACTCGTCTTTCGGCTTGTACCAGAGTGCGGATTGATGATGGTCAGGTACTTTCGCTTAGCCCCTTTCATACCGCAGTCGATCTAGTGGTGGAAGGCTAGCATACGCTCACGAGCATACGCCTCGTATGGGGTGCCAGGGCGACCGTAGTTGCAAAAAGGCACAATACTAATGCCACCGCGTGGAGAGAAGTCTCCCGTCACCTCAATATACTTCGGGTCCATCAGACGAATCAAGTCGTCCATGATGATGTTGACACAATCCTCGTGGAAGGCGCCATGCGAGCGGAAGCTAAAGAGATAGAGCTTGAGACTCTTGCTCTCAACCATACGCACGTCTGGGACGTACTCTATATATATGGTCGCGAAGTCAGGCTGCCCCGTAATCGGACAGAGCGCTGTAAACTCAGGGCACTCGAAGCGTACGCGGTAGTCTCGGTCTTGATGCCTATTCTCAAAAGCCTCCAGCACACTCGGATCGTAGTCCTGTGCGTAGACTGTGCGCTTATTGCCTAGTAGGGAGAGTCCCTCGACGGCTCCGTCACGAGCCGTTGAGGGAGATGTAGTTTCTTTCATATTACAGATTTGGAGTATCTATAGTATTTAGAGTAGGTGCGAAGCCAGCTCACTCAGCTCGCTGCGCTCACCCTTGATCAGGTTGACATGCGCAAAGAGCGTCTCGCCACGCATCTTGTCGATCATGTAAGCGAGACCATTGCTCTGGCTGTCTAGATAGAGCGAATCGATCTGCTCCACGTCACCGCAGAAGATCATCTTCGTTCCCTCACCAGCACGCGTGATGATCGTCTTGACCTCGTTCGGGGTTAGGTTTTGCGCCTCATCGACGATCACGATAGCGTCCGCCAGACTGCGACCACGCAGATAGGCCAGCGCCTCGATGATGAGCTTGTTGTCCTGCTGTAGCTTCTCCAGTTGCGCCTGCTGCTTACCACCCTTGAATTGCGACTTGATCACATTCAGGTTGTCAAAGAGAGGCTGCATATAGGGACGTATCTTCTCCTGCTCCGTGCCAGGCAGAGCGCCAAGGTCTTTATTTGAGAGAGCCACGATAGGACGTGCCAACATAATTTGTCCATAGCGGTCAGCTTGGTCTAGAGCAGCCGCTAGAGCTAGGAGCGTCTTGCCCGTACCAGCCTTGCCCGAGAGCGCCACGAGGAGCACGTTGGGATCCATCAGCACGTCAAAAGCAAAGGCCTGCTCCGCATTCCTTGGTGAGATACCCATATGGGTGAACTTATCGACCCGTCGCACCATCGCCTCAAAGGGGTTGTAGCGCGCCAGCACACTGCTCTGATCGCTCTTGAGGACGAAGCACTCATTGGGCAGGATCTTACTGCCGAAGTCCAGCTCATCGAGTGGGATGCCCTGCTCATTATCGTAGAGACGATTGATGAGCTCCACATCGATTCCCTCGAAAACTGGCTGTGCCTCGTCAAAGAGGTCGAAGGTCTGCACCTTATCGTTGAAGTAATCCTCCACAGGGATGCCGAGCGACTTAGCCTTCATGCGCAGATTGATATCCTTGCTCACGAGGATCGTCTGCTCCCCCTCGTTTTCCTCGGCGATGTGTAGCGTAGCGCTCAGGATCTTGTGGTCGGGGATATTCTCCCCAAAGGCATGCGCTACACACTCATGAGGCTTATTGCCTAGGTAAACGTAGAGGCGCCCTCTCCCCTCTCCTAGATCAGCGCCGTGCTCGAAGAAGTCAGCATCAGTCAAATCGTCGAGCCTGCGAACGAAAGCACGTGCGTTGAAGTTGATCTGATCGGAGCCTTTCTTAAACTTGTCCAGCTCCTCGAGCACCACGATGGGGAGATAGATGTCGTTGTCCTCAAACTTGTCGATGCACTCATAGTCGTGCAGGATGACATTGGTGTCTAGGACAAAGTTCTTACTGTGCGATACTCTTGTAGCCTTGCTCTTAGCACTGGAGCGGGGCGTCGTCTTGGAGTGACTCTTGTTGGTGGTTTCCTTTCGCTCTGTAGTAGCAGAGGTGTTTTTCTTTTGGGCTGTTGGCATGTTGGTCTGTTTTTCTAGTTCATATTTGCGAGCTTGTCTCTTGCTCGTCCCAAAGTTAGTTATTTTACAACAAACGGCCAGCATCTATTTACTCCCCTTATGGCAGAGCCGTGGCACTTAGCTAATATATTTCGGGCTAAATGCATGTTCGTTGCCCGATTTTTACTACCTTAGCGACTGAATACCATTTCAGAGTAGTATCTAGTACATGATTTCGACCCAATACAATGCGATGATCACTGCCGTAGGTGCTTACCTACCAGAAGATCGACTGACTAATGCCGACCTAGAGCAGATGGTCGACACCACCGACGAGTGGATTATGACACGTGTAGGCATCAAGGAGCGCCGCATACTCAAGGACAAGAGCCTTGGGGCCTCCTACCTAGCTATCCAAGCTGTTCGCCAGATGTTGGAGCGGTGGAATATAGACCCGCTCTCTGTGGAGGGTGTCATACTAGCGACGAATACGGCCGACTATCACTTCCCATCGACCTCT
>CAMPUN010000293.1 GCA_946997275.1 uncultured Porphyromonas sp. | reverse complement strand
GCGTCCCTACAGGGAGTCGTTTTGTTTTGTCGACAACAGGATGAAGTATCGGTTTGACACGACGGACGAATAGAGACGACCTGCTGTACTACAACGGACGCCTTCCCACTAGACACTCCCGTGCGTCACGATGGGGGGACGGGGCTAGATAGACGAGTAGCGGGACTATGTCCTTGCGACATAGCCCCGCTACTGATAGTATAGCCAGCGAACTGGCGTTGGATTCATCAGAGAGCTAGACGGGTGTCTGGCCCTCTGTGAATTGATCTAGCGAATTAGATACCAAAGTTCCACATTGAATCAGGCATGATACGGATGATGAGTGGCTTCTCATATCTGTAAGCAGTACCGTAGTCAATCACGATCGTTGCCTGAACCTCTACTGGACGTACAACTCCTGCGTGACCCTGATTCTCTAGGTTCTTCCAGTTGATGGTCAGACCTAGATTAGCAGGAACATGAGCTGGTGAAGGAGTAATCGTCAGAAGACCCCTCTGGACGAAGTCGTGGTTAGCTGGTAGCTTGACATCTACCTTGAACTTCTTAGCACCAAGAACCTTCTGTCCTACTGGTCCGAAGATGAAGCCTCCGTTGTAGAGAATCTTTTCATTCTCCTCATTGGAGATCATCTTCAGAATCTCTGAGATGCCAACTGAGTGATCAGCGTGATTATCGCGAATCTCGATCTCACCCTTTGGCGTGACGCGGATGTTCTGATTATCCTTGATCTTCTCAGACGTGAGTAGATACTTAGCAGCATGCTCGAAGCTGATAGTGAACTGGAAGAGCTCACGTACCGTCTCAGGACAAACTGTACTTGCTATGCCATAAGATACAGTCACTAGCTCAGTATCCATGAGGACACCAGAACGTGTGACGGTGAACTCGGTAGGCTCGCCAGCGACAGGTGCTACAGTGTAGAGAGCAAGCTTAGAATCATCCTTCTTGCCAGCTACGTTAGTTACGCTGACGATCTTAGCTGTAAACTCGATGTCATCACCGTAAACAGTCTTAGCAGCCTTCTTGACCTCCTCTTGGAACTTGGTCAACGTGTTGAATACTACCTTGGTAGCAAGCGTTGGTACGTAACCATTGTCAAGAGTGCTTGGCATACCCTTAGCAAAGACCTTATCCTTATCCCAGAGACCTTCTATCTTGTAGTTGTCAATAGTCTTAACAACCTTGTCGACAGCAGCCTTGCTAGGATCTACGATCTGGATCTTGAAGTAAACTATGATATGCTCAGGATAAGAGAGCAGTCTTGAAGTGCGACCCTGCTTGAAGTAGACAGGAACTACGTAAGTACCTGGCTCTAGGCAGCGAGAATCTGGTAGACGCGTTATCGTAAAGACGCCAGTATTATAGTCGTAGTCTACAGCGAAGTCCTGAGTGTTGGCTAGATAGTGATCCTTATCAACGCCCGCGGGCTTAGGAGCAATCGTACTGTTAGCAATGCCCTCGAAATCATATTCAAGTCTGTGAGCAAAGTCATAGAGCGACAGATCCCACTTCCTGAGGTAGTTGACCTTAGCCCACTCTGGAGTAGTTGTCCACGTATCACTTGCACCTGAGATGAGCTTGCTTGTAAAGATAGGCTCGTATTTATCACCAGCCTTAGCCTTACCATCATAGCTCTCCTCCCAGTACTTGTAGAAGTCATCCGGCTCAATAGGATCAACCTTGGTTATTAAGAACTTCAGATAAGCTAGAGCTACTAGCTGATCCTTCATATAGAGACGTACCTGAACGACACCACTCTTACCCTCAGCCTCGGGGCGATAAGCGTTGCCCTTAGAGTCTACAGGAGTTACGATACCATCCTTGGTAATCTTATAATACTCTGTGGTCTCACCCTGAGTAATCGTTCTAGGCATCTGAGTGAACTCATAGCGTAGGTCATACTCCTCTACATCCAACAGATTAGCAGCTGTGGGAGCATCCTTGCCCTTGTATGCCTCTAGGACCTTCTTAAGGTCGGTGTCCTTCCTTAGGTCAATCTCTAGAATTCTCTTGCTATTTCTTAGTGACTCAAGGCGAGCCTTATTATACTGACGAGCTAGTAGCTCAGAAGCTGCCTGATCCCTCTTGAGGAAGATGTATGGCTGCTTGAGACCACCATCGACCATATAGAGAACAGCCCAGTCAGAGTAAACGTGTACTGAATCCTTGGTGGTAGTCACGTCAAACTGAACAAGGGGTAGTTGCTCAGCAGGTGTGCCCTTCTTCATAGCGCTTCCACCTGCAAGGTAATCCTTGAGGCCTACCTTTAGGATACCTTTGTCGAAGTTGTTCTCCCACTTGCCATCCTTTGGAGCGACGACATTAGCAGGAACGCGCTCGCCAGAAACGTCGATCGAACGAAGGACCTTGGCATCCTTAGTGCGAAGGGTTACATCCTTGATGTACTCAGCACCGAAGCGAGAGGGGTTCAGACGTAGGAAAGCCGTAGCCTCTGCATCTGTAGCACTCTTCTTCCAGTACCAGAGCTTGTCATTAAAGACATCACCATCATCATCCTTAGAAGGCTTAGCAGCAGCCTTTACATTCTTGAAGTAAGAAGACTCCTGCTCAAACTCAATAGCTGGGAAGCCCTCGTATACTGCCTCAGGCTCTAGAACTATAGAGGTCAGACGAGCATTCTCGAGCATGAATGTGATAGGATTACCGTTCTGCGTACCATCCTCCTTGAAGAAGGTTAGGGTTACGAAGCCACCA
>CAMPUN010000292.1 GCA_946997275.1 uncultured Porphyromonas sp. | reverse complement strand
AGAGGAGATGGTACCAAATGACCACGTACAGGACTTCCTCAAGAAGTAATCTGAATACGCTATAGAGTCCTACCGTAGAGAGGACGGTTATCCACATCTCTCTACTCGGTGGGCGGACACCATATGGAGAGCATTGATACGCTAGTCGTGTTGATGCTCTCGCTTTGTTTTTATAGAGGAGCATTCGGACGGGGTAGGGGTTAGAGATTAGAGCGAGGCGAGCCGCGATTTTGTAGGGTCGCATGGCTACTTGTTAGATTTGCGAAATTGAGGAGAGCGTGCGACATTAGATATAATTTACTATATTTGCGCTGTGGACGTGTCTCTCTACGAGAGCACCACGTCTATCAAGACTATCTATCACGCTAATTATCAATATTATAATAGCCATATGAGACCAGTACGACTTCTATCCGTAGCACTCCTACTCATCATCTCTCTGACCTATCTGCAGGCACAGGAGAGCTATCCGCTCAGCCTCGTCGTAGAGCAGAGCAGTCAGCCTGAAGAGGTAATCCCTCTCACAGATATTCAGAAGATTACCTTCGCAGATGGTAAGATGCAGATGCACTACACCCAGAAGGCCAACTACAGTGCCACTTTCGCTTGCAAGGATGTGACGAAGTGTACCTTCTCCACGAGCAAGAAGCCGACAGCGCTACCACTTATTGCTAGTCCTGTCGTCAGTAGCTATAAGCTACTCTCCGATGGTGAGAATATTTTCATCGAGGGTCTCGTTGCTGGGCAGGGTTATAACGTAGCGCTCTACGACATGCAGGGCAATCAGATCTACCTGCGTCCGAACTTTGTCGTCGGCGAGACGATCTCCTGCGCTACACTACCTAGCGGTGTCTACCTAGTTCAGATCGACGGCGAGTCATACCGCTTCATACTGTAAGAAAAAGCTCAGAGACACAGTGGCTGCGCACCTAAGCTAAGTGCGTAGCAGTGATATTGCGACGAGGGTGATGCAGATGCGTCATCCTCGTCGTGCTTTTGAGAGGTTTGTAAAGGGGGATACCTCTCACCTTATGGTTGAGTAGCTGATGGAAAAAAGGAGTCTCTTCGGGGGAAATCGATAATCTCCAGGGAGCAAACGAAAATTCCCCACGGAGGGCCGAAATAAAAGTTCGGAAGAATGAAATGAAACTTCCGAAGAATGAAATGGTAAGTCCGAAGAGTTTTATCGTTCTTCGGTGAAGGATCAAGAATAGCTCCGTGGGAATCTCGCAATTCTCGCGGAGCTTTTTTTATCGCGTAGTGAGATGAGTATATGAAAGGTGTGGAAATCGTATACCTAGAGCGGTAAAGCGATAGGGGAGTCGTCTGAGAACTTAACAACTTCACCGTGTCGTAACATTTTCGTCACAGTGGAATAATTCATTGGGCGTAATATTGCAAGCGAAAAGGGAGATCTGACCTTCCCGACCGTCTCGGTAGGTCCCTCTCTCAGCAACAAACAAACTTACCAATACAACTATGAATAAGAGTACACTCAAGGCTTTAGTCCTCATCGCCATCGCCCTTATGACTGCCAGCTGCGCTGGCAAAGGTGGTCGGGTGACCCAGCTTGACGCTGCGGGAGCGACCTTCCCACTCCCTTATTATACCGAGGCCTTCAAAGCTTATGAGGAGCTATCGGGGATACATGTTAACTACGGTGCCGTGGGTAGTGGCGGTGGTATCCGTAGCCTCAAGGACGAGGTGGTCGACTTTGCCGCTTCTGATGCCTTCCTCTCTGATGAGGAGCTGGCGGAGATGCCTCGCGAGGTGATCCACATACCGACCTGCATGGGCGCTGTCGTCATCGCATACAACTGCCCCGAGGTTGCTGGCTTAAAGCTCACGGGCGAGATCATAGCAAACATTTATCTAGGCAAGATAACGCGCTGGAATGACCCCGCTATCGCTGCGATCAATCCAGACGAAAAGCTCCCCGACAAGGAGATCTCACCCGTCTATCGCTCCGATGGTAGTGGTACGACGAATGTCTTCAGCGACTATCTGACGAAGGTGAGCCCCGACTGGGCTGCGCAGATCGGCACGGGCAAGTCGCTCAAGTGGCCTACCGGTATGGCTGCCAAGGGCAACCCCGGTGTCGCTGGTGTGATCTCTCAGACGGATGGTGCGATCGGCTATGTGGGTAGCGAGTACAGCTTTTCGCTAAAGATCCCGACAGCAAAGGTGCAGAATCAGGCGGGCAACTTTGTCCTCCCCTCGCTTGAGTCGATCTCCGCGGCAGCTGCTGGTGAGGTGGCGCCCGATACACGACAGATGATCACCAACTCGGCACACCCTGATGCTTATCCTATCAGTTGCCTCACCTGGCTCATCTCCTACAAGGATCTCAGCTACAGCAACCACTCAGAGGCTGAGGCTGCCGAGACGGCTCGTCTACTCAACTGGATGCTAAGTGATGAGGCGCAGGCGATTACTTCGCAGATTCACTTCGCACCGCTATCGCCTGAGATGATCGCTGCAGCCAAGGCGCAGCTGGCTCAGCTGACCTATGGCGGTAATCCGATAGACTTAACTAGCTCTCCTAAGAAGTAGCTCCTATATACACCAGAAAAACAAAAAAAGGAGACTGCTACCGTCTCTGTAGCAGTCTCCTCACTCCAAAAGAACGTCTCTCCTCCCCTCTCAACAGTAGTGCCGTCTGGATAGCTCCGATTACTTAGTGAGTCGCATCCGACCTGTACCGCTCTCTATTCGGAGGAGAGATGT
>CAMPUN010000291.1 GCA_946997275.1 uncultured Porphyromonas sp. | reverse complement strand
AAGAGCAGAAGGGAGTAATCCTGACGCTTGTAGAGCGTGTTACAGGCTTTACTATTATACGACTTCTAGAGCATGGCAAGGATGCCAAAGCCCTCGCCAGAGAAGTGAATAAAGCCCTGAGGTACTACAAGAAGATGGGACTGTTACACTCGATCACAACCGACAATGGAAGTGAGTTTACCAAGTTTAAGACCATAGAGAGGTCTCTCAAAACGCCCGTCTACTTTGCCCACCCCTATCAATCCTGGGATAAGCCTCATATTGAGTACCTAAACAAACTGCTACGCCAGTTTATCCCTAAGTCCTCTACTTTCGAAGACTTAACTGACGCAGACCTTAGACGTTTCCAGAACCTACTAAACAATAGACCCCGTAAAAACCTAAACTATAAGACACCCAATGAAGTCATCAAAAACATCATTCTTGAGAAATTGCATTAGCGGGTGGAATGTACGTTGTCGAGTAAAGAGTGACTGTTTTGGCGTAAGAGAAAACAAAAGGTTAACTTTGTGGCGTGGAAACCTTGCAGGAGCTCTTACCGAGCGATGCTATCAAGGTAAATAACGCTATCAAGGTTAATAACCCATCAAGGCAATAAACAAAGAAAGCAGATGAAACGAAACGTATTACGACTACTTATGATGCTCCCTATCTGGGTGCTTACGACTCTCTATGCTACATCTCAGCAACCAAATATAATAGCTCCGTCAGTTACCGCTCAGCAATCAGTTGCAATAGCTTCGTCGGCTACAGCTCAGCAAACAGTTGCGGTAGCTTCGTCGGCTACATCTCAGCAACTAGATGCAGTAGGAGCGTCAGCTACAGCTAATCTGCCTGACACGCTCACGGTGGTGCCGATGCAGGTGCAGCAGTATCGGGTGATACAGCCGTTTATCTCGGATAGTCTCGATGTGCAGGGCAAGGCGTACGACGCTACCGACCTGCTGAAGCCTGTGAATCACATCAAGCTGAGCCATGTGCACGGCACTCTGCCCACAGCGCAGGAGGGTGTCGTCACGCTACGCACGACAGAGGATGCGATCACGACCTATGCGGTACGTCTTCGCACGCCGAGCTACGAGCAGGCAACGCTGCAGATCGAGACGACGGTGCCCTTTGTTTTAGCTCTCGATGGTGACAAACTCTCATCTGCTACGCAGTACCAGAGCGAGCTAAAGGTCGCTTCGCCAGCGTCCCTCACGCTGACACCTGGACGGTCGCATCTGGTGACGCTCCAGCTACTGACTAAGGGCGGCGAGTCGGCGCAGTATCGTCTGAAGCTCATTCCCGCTAAGGCTGATAGCCAAATAGAGGTACGCCACGACGACAAGGAGTACCTGAGCCTAGAGTATATGATGACGGGTCGCAACCTCTACTCCGTGTCTGTGTCGCCTACGGGTCGCTACACGCTACTCACGGAGCGGGAGACGACCGCTCTCAAGAGCAGCTACCGCACCTACATCTACCAAGGGAACAAGCTCCTCTCCACACTGAGCGAGCAGTACCGCTTCGCCAGCTGGATGCCAAAAGAAGACAAGCTGTACCGCACTTCCACGACAGACGATGGACGGCAGTTGATCAGCTACGATCCTAAGACGCAAGAGGAGCGTGTCGTAGCGGAGCAGATCCCCGCAGGCTCCTTCTTTATGATGCCTGATGGCAAGCAACTCCTCTACACCATTGAGGAGGAGGGGCCCGCACGGGGCAAAATCACCGAGCAGGTCCTGGGTCGGTATGACCGTATGGCGGACTTTCGCAAGCGTACCTTCCTTGCTCTCTACGATCTTGAGAGCGGTCGCTACCAGCCACTTACCTTCGGTCATCGCTCTACCTATTTGCAGGACGTCAGTCCCGATGCCCGTGAGATCATCTTTAGCAGTTCGGAGGAGATCACCGAGATCCCCTTCTCCCAGAGCAATATCTATACGATGAACCTAGAGACGCTGGAGGTCAAGCCGCTCTTCACTAAGGAGCGCTCCATCTCGTCGATCTCTTACACCGCTCTGCCTCACACCCTGCTCATTGAGGGCGATGCGAATGCTTTCGGCGGGATCGGTCGCAACCTCCCTGACGGGATGATCACCAATACGTACGATGGTCAGCTCTTCCTCTATGACCGTCAGAGCCAGCAGGCGACGCCTCTGACGAAGGATTTTGACCCCGCCATCAAGCGGGTCAAGGTCAGCACGGTTCAGCCCGTTGCTTACTTTACAGCGGAAAACAAAGACCGCATCTCCCTTTATCGCCTCGACCTCAGACGCAAGCAGATCGAGCAGGTAGCTACGACGGAAGACCTCGTGCGCTCCTTTGACATTAGCGATGACGCCAGTCAGCTCGCTTACTACGGGCAGAGTGCGATGAATGCGGATCGCTTTTACAGCTTAAGAGGAAAGCGTGAGACGCTCCTCTATGACCTCGCTAAGAGCAAGATGCAGGATCTAGAGCTGGGTAGCGTGAGCGACTGGGTACACACGATGCCGAATGGCGACAAGGTGGAGGGGCGCTATTACCTGCCTCCTCACTTTGACGCTACGAAGCAGTACCCGATGATCGTCTATTATTATGGAGGCACCTCGCCGACGACTCGCTTTTTCGAAGGGTCCTATTCGCTCCCGATGTATGCAGCGCAGGGTTACGTCGTCCTCACGCTCAATCCGAGCGGTACCACCGGCTTCGGCCAGGAGTATGCCGCTCGCCACGTCAATGCGTGGGGCAAGGTGACGGCCGA
>CAMPUN010000290.1 GCA_946997275.1 uncultured Porphyromonas sp. | reverse complement strand
AGTACTTCAACAAGTGGGGCTGGTGGTGTGATGCGGAGCGCAAAGAGGTCAACGCGCGCTATATACCTAAGGAAGCGAAGCTATGAGTATAGAACTACCTCTCTCTGTCATCATACCTGTATATAATGGTGCGAAGACCATCGCACGTTGTTTAGATTCTCTCGTCGCTATCCCTGATGCTGCGACAGCTATCGAGATCATCGTAATCAATGACGGGAGCCAAGATGAGACTCTGGAGGTAGTGACCGACTATCAGGCACAACACCCTGAACAACGCATGCGCATCATCAGCCAAACCAACCAAGGACAGTCGGCAGCTCGCAACAAAGGCTTAGAAGTAGCTCAGGGAGCCTACGTTTGGTTTGTCGATGCCGATGACTGGGTAGATAGTGTCGCAGCAAGTTACCTGCTCACACTCATTGCCAAGGAATCATACGACAAGCCGTACGACATGCTCTGCTTTGGCGTGCGCAATGTCGCAGACGAGGGGGAGGAGGTCCCCTCCGAGTGGTTGGACAGTTCAGTACATGACTTTGACCAGCTCCAATGTTCCGATGGAAGAGCGCTCTTGACGCAGCGCAATCTGTCGGGAGGCATCTGGGCCTTTCTCTGGCGACGCACTATGCTCGAAGAGCATCAAGCTCGCTTTATGGAGGGGTTGCTTCATGAGGACGCACTCTTCTACTGGCACTACACAGCTTATGCCGAGCGGGTGCTACTTGTCCCTATCGTAGCCTATTACTACTTTCAGAGAGCTGACTCTTCCGTCCACAATCCCGACACGCTACACCTCCGAGGCATCTCTCGCCTAGAGGGTTCCTTTAGACTACTTGAGTGTGCCAAAGGTCAGGAGGACCTGCGCTCATTCTATCTGAAGCGAGCCTCTGGCTTTTACCGAGCAGGTCTGCGTATGGTCGCTCGCTATGGTAAGGTCTCCGAGCTCAAAGCCTACACACAGCGTATGAAGCAGTCGGGGAACCACAAGCTCCTCATGCGCTACGCGGGTCGTAAGGGTGCTCCGCTCATTCGTATAGCACACTGCGCCCCTAGACTCTTCAATCTGATCGCTCACATACTTCCCCCTGTAGCCTAGATTCCCATGTACCGTAACTACATCAAGCGACTCCTAGATATCATCTGCTCCCTGCTGGGACTGATCATCTTGTCTCCACTGCTTCTTGTGGTGATCGTGGTGATGTTCTTTGCCAATAAGGGGGCTGGAGTCTTCTTCTCCCAAGCACGTCCTGGACGAGGAGAGCGACTCTTTAATATGTACAAGTTCAAGTCGATGACGGACGAGCGAGACGCTGCGGGCAATCTGCTCCCCGATGCGAAGCGCCTGACCGCTATGGGGCGGTTTATCCGCAAAACCTCCATCGACGAACTACCGCAACTGTGGAATGTGCTACGTGGTGATATGAGCCTCGTCGGTCCTCGCCCCTTTCTAGCAGAGTACTTGCAACTCATGAAACCACATCAGCGTAAGCGTTATGAGGTACGCCCTGGGATCACCGGCTTAGCACAGATCAATGGACGCAACAAGCTGAGCTACCAGCATCGCTTTAAGTATGATGTGTGGTATGTCAACAATCTCTCATTTGCGCTAGACGTCAAGATTATTCTTGAGACCATCGCACTAACGCTCCGAATGAAAGACGTCTCCTCAGCAACGGGCGAGACTTCCGAGATCTTTACTGGAGAGAACTAAGCTCCTCCATTTCTTTCTTATTCTCTTGCTAAATCTCCTCGTGATTTGCATATCTCGGGGAGTTTTGGTTACTTTGCAACCATTAAGTAACCAACAAGCAATCACAGCCTATAGAATAGACAGCTACCTTTTATAAATACAAAGGATACTCTCTATATGACCACACTCCGTACGTGCAGCGACGATGAGCTCGTCTGCCAATATTGTGAGGGCTGTGATAGAGCTTTTGCAGAGCTCCTCCGTCGGTACGAAGCCGACATACATAACTATATCTTCCTGACTATCGCGGATAGCGATGCTGCTGATGATCTCTTTCAGGAGGTCTTCATCAAGGTCATGCGTACCCTCAAGGAGGGTAAGTACTGTGCCAAGGGCAAGTTTAAAGCTTGGCTCCTACGCCTGACGCACAACATGATGATGGATCACTTCCGCAGTGAGAAGCGATCACTCTACGTGACCAACTACGATGCCAATCAGCAGATCCTCGATCTGACACCGGCGAGCGACCTGCCCGAAGACTTCTTTGACGATCAGGAGGCTATGTACCACCAGATATCACTCTGCGTCGAGGATCTTCCCGAAGCGCAAAAAGAGGTGCTCAAGATGAGGATCTACGAAGATATCCCCTTCAAGGAGATCGCTGAGCGCACCGAAGTAAGCATCAGCACAGCCCTGGGACGTATGCGCTATGCGCTGATCAATCTGCGCAAGATGGTACGTGAGCGCAATATTGCGCCCGTCTAAGCGTTTAGTCTGTGTACGGGGGATCTAGCAAGCTGTAGCCCATCTGGACTCCCATCACATGACTAGACGACTATGGATATACGACTACCTTATCTCACACCCACAAGTCTCTCCGAGGCTCTAGAGGCAGCCTCTCGAGCTAGACAATCTACACATCACCAAGAGATGATGCAGCATCTCCTCGATCTAGCGCAGAGCGGGGTGTAGCAACTTCTATCTTGAAGGGACTGTTGCATAAAGGCGAATCGCTGTGTTGCTTTCGGGATTCGGCTTCGGTCAC
>CAMPUN010000289.1 GCA_946997275.1 uncultured Porphyromonas sp. | reverse complement strand
CTCGCTCGGGCACCCCTTTCTTTTGAGTTGCGAATGCAAAGGTACAACAACTTTTCGAATCCACCAAATATTCGGAGAAGTTTTTTTTTCGAGAGCCTCGCCCGTGCGTATCACACCTATTATATATAGGAGCGCCCAAATCGCAGAAACACCTATTATATATAGTGTCCTACCCGATAGGACCTGAAACCTCAACAAAAGAGGCCCCCAAGCATCACTCTATCCATCAAAACTTGCTCACCACTCAAGGCTCTCCAGACACCTCCGAAGACCCGTTCTTTTGAGTTGCGAGTGCAAAGGTAATACATCTTCCCCAATCCACCAAACTTTCTCCAAACTTTTTTCGACGAAAGTCGGGCTAAACGCATTGAGCCTCGTAGTAAAGAGGTATATAACGTCCTATAGTACAGAGCGTCAAATAGGACAGCCACCCCATTCGGAGGGCCTGAATAGTGGTGCTCAAGCGAGGAGGTCGGTCTCGCACCTAACTCTTGCGAGCTGACGCAAAGATACAAACTAATCTCACAGCGACCCTTATCTATCCCGCAAAACTTACGAGCAGCCCGCTGTGGAATTGAGGACTGAGGAGATTCTAAGCTCCTCGGTGGCGATCGTTCATTCGAGAGAGTTTAGTTGTCCTTTTCAGCCTCAGTCGCACGCTCTTCTTTGTAGCTCTCCTGCTCTGACATTACTGCTGCTCGGTGAATGTCTGCCATGTCGGACACATCATGGGTTAGTCGCTCAAAGAGGCGCAAACATCTTGCCGTAACTTGCGACAATGCAACGAGAAAGACTGCTAGGATTAAAGGGACGAGCGCACTCAAGAGGATATACGAAACACCCGTAAAGAAGATCGCTCCGACATTAGCTCCTCCTGCTAAACCTATCAAGAAGAACGCTACATACCCGATAGCCAAGTATCCCACTGGAACGGCAACGAAACAGAAGGCATACCACTTGCCTGCACTCTCTATAAAGTGGCTCCATACAGATAGCGTCTTAGATTGATCCCCTACATCCACTGTTGCGAAGAGCTCTGCTTTACGCTTTTGCCAATATTGGAATCCCCGTATGCCGAGAACGAGAAAGAAGAAGAGCATCGCAATAAAGGCTAGATAAACCAGCACCTCTAGACTACTCCTGCTATACAAAGCCTGCGCTATTGTCGTGACAAACTCTTGCGGATACGACTTGCCCCCCAACAGCGTCGGAGCTAGCAGAGCGGTAGATATAGTGGCCATGCTATAGGGATACAAGGAGATGAGGAAGATAAGCGGAGTCAGGGCAATCACGCCATTGCCTAAGTAAAGGTACTTGATTACCTTCTTGAAAAATCCTCGCTCCTTACGGTCGCGCTCTATATCGAGGAGAGGAGCTCCGTACTGAGAGGATGTGGGCTCTTGGGGGTAAGGCTCGGTAGCTTGCGGAGCTTCAGGCTCTACACTAGAGGTCTGGGGAGCGGCTTCCGATTGTTGCTTCAGGAAAGGGCGAAGCTCGTCAATTTCGCTGGCAGGACAGGGGTCAGGTATACCTATCACCCAGATCATTGTTTCGGGCGTAATACCTTGATATGCCAACTCGTCTAGCGAGTAGGGGCCCTGCTTGTGTCCAAAAGAGACTATATAGTACTGCTTCATATCTATCTATGGTTTGTAGTTCGTTGTAGGAGAAGTGCTTGTCTCATAGAGCTCTTACAATAAGATTGAGTCGACGGGTCCTTCATGGGAGGCTCGTCGGGATGCAGGCAAGGCTCGCTAAGCTTACAGACCTTTGCTATCACAATACTTACATTAAGCGCTCCACTTGCAAAGATATGTATTTACACCCATCTGTGCAATAGCTTTCGCAACAAGGGAGTGCAAGAGGCGCAGTAGGTCAGAGGGTGCGGAGATAGGCGAGGTGGGAGACGGTGTCGAAGTTGGTGGAGGTGAGCGGGAGGAGTCCTGAGCGAAGGCGACCTGTAGCGTCTAGTGTAGGGGCTGTGGCGGTGGCGAGGAGGGCTTTGGCTCGTGGTGCAGAGAGGATGCCGAAGCGATATTGGTTGGGGCTTCCCTGAGGGGTGCGCTCACGGTAGAGGTCTAGAGCGTAGTGCCCCATCGTGTAGCGCAGATTGATCTCGACCCACGGGTGCAGGGCGAGGCTGGGGCTGAGTGTGTCAGTGCGGTAGGTGAGCAGGTCGATGCCAACGGGGCCGTGATAGTAGGGCGCTACCTCACGGGAGAGGTAGGTGCGGTGCTGCTCCAGAGCTTGGTGCAGTTCGTCGAGATCGGTGAGGCTGTCGGAGAGTTGCTGGAGCGTCTCCTCGGGATCTTGACAGAGGCTCTCTAGGTAGCGCCCTTGGTCGTCCGTCTCGAAGGCGCATAGTCCGACAAACTGCACCTCGCCCTCCTTATTTATATAGTACTCAGCACCGTAGTCCTGCTGCTTGTCGAGCAGAGGCTCCACGAGGAGGGTGCGGTGCCTTTGCAAAAGCTTGCGAAGCGTCTCTTCGAGTTGGCTGTCCAACTGGTTGATGCGCCAGAGCCCTCTCCCCGAGCTGCTAAAGGGGAGCTTGACAAGACAGGGACCATGGGTCAAAAGCTCCGCCAAGGCGCCTAGCTCAGTGATCATCGCAACACGACTGCGCCACGGCACGCTGCTGTAGCTCTCAAAGAAACGTACGCTTGCGGCTCTCGTCCAGCAAGGCATCAGCTCCTGCGGAAGCTCGCTACACGCCTCTCCAGCGCTTATTCCAT
>CAMPUN010000288.1 GCA_946997275.1 uncultured Porphyromonas sp. | reverse complement strand
GTCTGATGGACGCTGGCAAAGAGTTTTACGCTCGGGTCGTCCAGGTGAAAAAGATTAACGAGTGGATACGCATATCGGCCCAGCTCTTTATGATCGAGTAGCGAAATGTAGGGACGCACGATCTGTGCGTCCGTTGTGTCAAAGGTTACAGCATCGTGGTTTTAACGGGGACGGACGCACAGACCGTGCGTCCCTACAACCGTTACTCGTCAAAATTGTTACACGTCGTGGTTTTAACGGGGACGGACGCTATCCCGCTAGACACTTCCGTGTGTCCCTACAGCGGTTACTCGTCTCACGCTCTTACCAGCGCCACCGTCGCATCAGGATCCGCATGAGCGTAGCGACACCGACCACAAGAAGTAAGCCGCCCACGACCCAGACTAATATCCCAACAATCCTACTCGGACGACGCTCTGTCGTCTGTTGCTCCGTCATCGCTTTCTGCTGACGGTTCGCTTGCTGTAGCGCCTCCTCCTTTCGAGCCACACTATCTTGTTGCCGGACGATCATTCGCCTAGCACGTATGTAGCACACACCAGGTAGTTGCGACCGACTCACGGCGGACAGCGAGTCGCCAGCCAAAGCGCCTAAAGCAAAAGCCCCCTGACTAGGCGAAACGCTATCTAGAAGAAGTAGCTCCCACTCCTCTAGCGTGGTGTCGCGAAGATGTTGCTCCGCATGGTTCACCGCCAGCTCGCTACGCTGCTGTGACTGCTGTTGCGATGCCTCGGTAGAGCGCTGTCGCCGAGTGCCACAGCTTAGTAGCATGATGGCGGTGAGACCCAGTGCGCAGACGACGCTCTTATAGCTCCGCATGATACTTGTACTTATAGTCTAGTCCGAGGAGGGCTCCCACGAAGGTCATCACCTCACCGTAGGCCACCAGCACGGAGCTGTCTATGACCCCTAGGGGAGGGGCGGTAAAGCCCGCCACCAAGAGTCCTATTCCAGAGCAACTCAAGAGCACCGCCAGGCAGAGTTGCTTGCCTCCTCGAGGCTTTATCGTTTGTGCCATAGTGATAGATACTCTTTGAATGCGTCAAAACAGGGGCACGACTTCATCCATTCGTGAGGCTCTATGATGCCGTTGTGGTTTAGGTCGGGGCTCAAGTCTCTATGCCCCACGATCCGCGCCTTAGGGTAGGTAGCTACAAGCGTCTTCAGTAGCTGGCGCATAGCAGCTCGCTGCTCGGGCGTACGGGTATCCCACGGAGTCCCATCAAGTCTCAGTCCCCCCTCGTAGCATACGCCGAGGCTACACCGGTTGTATCCGATAGCGTGTGCCCCAGGCATGGTGAGCGGACGCAAAGACTCGATAGCGCCAGCGCGTGTGATGTAAAAGTGGTATCCCGCCATGGCAAAGCCTCTGGCACGATGGTCTTGGTCTAGTTGCCATGCGCTGTAAGTCATATTACTACGCGTGGCGCTACAGTGGATTACGATATATTTGATCTCTTCAGGCTTCATGATTATAGAGATTAGACGTTAGGTATTAGAGATTAGAGGGGATCAGATTACTCCGATCCCCTCCGATTACGCTGATATACTCAGATTACATTCCCGTCTGATCTTCGTCTGGATTGGAGCCACCACCTGTCTCATTACCTGGAGTGGGTGTCTGAGAGCCTGAGCCTCCGTTCGTTCCGTTGCCAGGCGTCGGAGTAGGCTTCTCCTCAGCCGATACCCCCGAGGGGTCAAACTTAAGGTAGTTAGCGTTCGTCATCTTGACACGGATCTGCTTCCCAGGGACAAATATAACCCTGTTGCCATGGATCATCTCCCGCTTGAAGTTCTCTGGTTTGTCGCAAGACTTGCTTCGTAGCGTCGCTCTAAATCGGCCTAGATCGCCTAGGTCAACGATACGCCCATTGGTGAGCTCTATAGAGAGCAGCATGGCGACCGTGTTCATGACGCTGAGTACGTCACCGACAGAGATTGCCGAGATCTGTGCGACCATCTGCGCGATGTCTGCTTGTGAGGTGACACCGTCGTACTTAGCTTGTGCGTAGTAGCTCGTGATTTTACTGCCTGGAGTTACACCTTTTCGATTGATTTGCTGGATAGCATACTTGATTGCCATAGTAAATTGTTTTTTTTGAGTTGATAAGATTTAGTTCGTCTCCCACCGTGATACTGTCGTTGCTGCCTTTCGGGGATCACCTATATAATAGGAGTCATGGAGCGTGCCGGCGAATGCTCTCAGTGACGGGCTATCTATAGAAGCTGGCAGAGCCTAATTTTCTCTACGGGCAGACCCTCTATGAGGAGTGCGTGGCCGTATCTCTGAGGAGACGATGCAAAGGTACGACACGCCCCCAGGGGACCCTGCCGTCAAGAGCCCCCAGCAAGCATATCAGGGAACAAAAAGAGCGTCTACTCCCTATGAAGTCTCAATTCTTACTCGAATATTGCCATCCATGAGAAGAGAACAGCGATAGCGCCTAAACTCTATCGCAACAAGCTCTATAAGTGCACAATACGATCGACCGCTCCCCTCCTAGAGAAGATGTATCAAAGGGGAAATCAGCAAGTCACGAAAAAAAGTTGCCCCAAGTACTTGCAGTATTCAGAAAAAGTTGTACCTTTGCATCACGGTTCAGGAAGGAAGTCGCCACTGGCACTCCAGAATGAAGCTTGACTTCGTAGCTCAGTTGGTAGAGCAACTGACTCTTAATCAGTGGGTCGAGGGTTCGAGCCCCTCCGAGGTCACGTTTGATCATAGTTCAGAGAAAGAAGCCTCTTGCATCTAGCAAGGGGCTTC
>CAMPUN010000287.1 GCA_946997275.1 uncultured Porphyromonas sp. | reverse complement strand
TGTTCATATAAGCCCCTAGGTAAAGGCTTTCGCGGCGCTGTATGCCACAGCTTCGTGCCGCTAGGTAGGTGCCGCCCATTTTGCCAATGACCGCTACAAGCGTACAGATCAGGAAGAGGCCCCACAGCTGAGGCGTATTGACCAAGCCCAGCTCTGTACGCAAGCCTGAGCTAACGAAGAAGAGCGGCAGGAGGAGCAAAAGTGCTAGGTCCTCGACTTTTTCCTTGACAATCACTCGGAAGTCTAGGTTCTCAGGCATGACAAGTCCCAGCATGAAGGCGCCAAAGAGCGCATGCATACTCATGATCTCGGTGAAGTAGGCACTCGCCATGAGGAGGATGAAGATGAGCCCCATGAGCGACTTGGAGAGTACCTCACGATGTCTCACACGCCGCCCGAGGAGTCCGAAGAGTGGTCGCAAGATGCCAAAGATGACCGCCAGATAGAGCGCGAGGAAGAGCATATTGTAGAGGGCACTCGTGAAGCTTCCCCCCTGGCTGACCGCCATAATGGCAGCCAGCATGAGCCACGCCACGATGTCTCCCATAGCTGCGGCCGAGAGCGCCAAGCGCCCCAAGTGACTATGCGAGAGCGAGCGCTCCTGGATGATACGAGCCAAGACGGGGAAGGCGGTGATGCTGAGCGAGATGCCCACAAAGAGGGCGAGCGACAAGAAGCTACTCCCCTCGTTCAGTAGCTCTGGGCGACTGTACAGTCCATAGGTGAGGAGGATGCCTAGGATAAATGGAAAGATAATCCCCGACTGGCTAATGACGAACGCTTGCTGCGCCTGACCCTTGAGGTCTTTCATACGCAGCTCCATACCGATGGTAAACATGAAGAGGATCAGTCCGAACTGGCTGAGCAGCTCTAGATTGCCCAAGCTGTGCACAGGGAAGAGCGTCTCCATCGCTTCTGGCCAAACGGCTCCCAGCAAGCTCGGTCCGAGCAGTATACCAGCAAGGATCTCCCCGATGACCGTCGGCTGGTGCAGCCGTGCGAAGAGCCACCCCACGACACGTACCACGAGCAGGATGACCACCAGCTGGATTAGAAGCATCCCTATGTCTGAAGCGGCGTGAGAGCGTACCGACGTCACAAACGATTGCCACGGCGAAGCCTCCGCCACAGGCGAAGGAGTGGTCAATTCGGGTGCCATCACAGCCCCTTCGGACGCTTCGCTCAAGGACTCTGTCGCAGTAGCTACGGGAGCCGTAACGAGAGACTCCGAGGAGCCACCCACCGCCTTATCAGTAGCAGCGACCCACCACAAGAGCGCCACGAAGATGAGCATTAGCCCTCCGTAGAGCCACCACGCTTGCTGTCGTTGTTGTGTATTCATCGAGGATACGCCTATTTCGTTAACCAGTAAATCTACCAATAAGACTGCGCCCGCAGTCCTTCCTATGGGACAAAGATACGAAATCACAGCAGTCCGACGGCGGTTCCTCCGTTGGAACCGAAAAGTTCCAAAGGTGGAACAACTTTTGGAGTTCGTATGTGCTACAAAGAGAGCACGATACAAAGCAGTTCGCTGTATCAAAGCGAGACATCGCCCTGTAGGGACGCACGGTCTGTGCGTCCGTTGTATCAAAGGTTACAGCGTCGTGATTTTAACGGGGACGGACGCACAGATCGTGCGTCCCTACAGGGCGTCGTCTCGATTCTCTACGTAAATGTTACTTGTTTAGGTCGAGGGAGATGCCGAGGCGGATGACGGGCGGATTGATCGGGTAGTGCGCTGCGGAGAAGCGCTCCGAGGGTGAGATAAAGAGGTCGCCGAGGTTGTAGTACTCGACAAAGAAGCGAGCCCGCTTGAGCTGGAAGCTGACGAAAGCGTTCAGATGAGGGAAGTTGCCATACTTCGTCTTCGTCTGGTTGACAAACTGCATGACCGCTGGCTCGTAGTAAGGTGCGTAGTATCGTGTGTGCCAGCGACAGTCCACGCCGAGCATGATGCGCAGGACGCGAGCGTAGAAGAAGTCTGTGTAGAGCGACCCATATAGGCTCAGCGTCGGCAGGGGCATCACCTCCTGACGTGTGGAGAGCTGGTAGAGGGCTTGCAGTCGCCAGGCGAGCCAGCCCCACTTGTAGTCGTGTAGGAGCCGTGCCGAGAGGATCTGTATCGGGTCGGCGCACTGTTGCACGATCCCTTGCGAAGTCCAGTAGAGCTGGTTTTGCAGAGTAGCTGTCTCGACGCTCAACGAGGTCCCTAGCTTGTCGAGCGTGAGTCGCCCTCCGAAGGCTAGCCGGCGCTCATAGCCGAAGTCCACGTCCCAGCGGTGGAAGGTGCCGTGGAAGTGCCGTATGAAGTAGTCCGGACGGCGGTTCTCAAAGTTGCCCCAGGCGCGCAACCCCACGGGGAAGCTCCAGAGGCGAAACGAAGTGGCGATACCGCCCTGCGCCAGTATGGAGCCGATGTTTTCGCCTAGGAGAGTACTCTCGAGCTGCGCATCGAAGTTGAGCAAGTGTCCCGAGGTACGCGCTATGCGTCCGCCCACGACGACATCCATGGTGCTGTGCCCAGGGCGCTCCCGATAGAGCGAGTCGGGAGTGTAGTAGTATTTGTTTTCCAGCCGCACATACGCCTCTAGACCAAACTTAACCCACGATCTGAAGCCCTCACGGAGCGAGAGGATGAAGCTATTGTCCAGCTGCCATCTCCGTGTACTATCTTCGGGCAAGACGTAGAGCGAGTCGAGCGCCCCCGAAGGGCCTTTGTGCATGTAGGCGTAGTGATTGGGGTACTGCTCCCAGGTGGCTTGGTTG
>CAMPUN010000286.1 GCA_946997275.1 uncultured Porphyromonas sp. | reverse complement strand
TCGAGTCTTTAGCTCAGCTGGTTTAGAGCATCACCTTGACAGGGTGGGGGTCGGCGGTTCGAATCCGCCAAGACTCACTGAAGTTGTTAATGTTGTACGATTAATAAGTTGTTGTACGATTGTTACATTGCTGGGAGGCTGTCGCTGGTAGCGATGGCCTCTTTTTTTATTGCCAGTGGGCAAAGGTAATATTAATAGGTGGTGAACTTGCGATCGGAGGCGTGTGCGCTCAGAAGAATTATATATCTTTGCAAAGTAGGGGCGGATAGATCTGATTCGCCTCGTATAGCAAATGTCGAAATACAATAGAGATAGCAAATGCGACGAATAGTACAGATTATATGCTTGGCGCTGATAACGCTCTACGGAGCGCAGGCACAGCAGATAGACAAGGCTCGAGGAACCGTCTACGAGGAGCAGACGGGTACCCCCATACCCGCCGCCGATGTGACTTGGACCGCTGAGGGGCTTACCTCGCAGGTGCGGACCGACGCCTCGGGAGCTTATACCATATCTTATAGTGGCACGGGGCGACTCACGGTCATCTTCAATAAGTCGGGTTACCGTGCTGAGGTGCTCGAGCTGGAGTGGCCTCGTGAGGCTAATCGACTGGAGCGCGTCACGCTGACACCGACGCTCACGGCTGCTGACATGGCAGACCTCTCGACGACGGACTTCGTGATGAGCGATGATGGCGTGACGGCTGGAGATATTTCTCCGCTTCTGACCGCTTCGAGAGATCCTTATACCAATAAGGCGGGTTTCCAGTTTAGCCCGATGCGCTTTAGGGTGCGTGGGTACGATTCATATTACCAGTCTCAGTACCTCAACGGTATGCAGATGAATAATATGAACAACGGCTACTCCTCTTACTCCTTGTGGAATGGACTAAACAATGTGGTCCGTGTGCAAAACAATGAGGACGGTCTGCAGCCGATCGACTACTCCTTCGGTAATATCGGCGGGACGATGAATATCCTGACGCGAGCTTCGGGCTATCGCCCTGGTACGACGCTTACCTTCTCAGGGAGCAACCGCACCTACAACTACCGCACGATGGTAACGCACGCCACGGGCATGATGCCTGAGGGGTGGGCGATCACGGCGAGTGCCTCGCGTCGCTGGGGAAACCAGTCTTATGTGCAGGGGCAGTTTTACGATGCGTGGGGTTACTTCCTCTCTCTGGAGAAGCAGTTCACTCCGCAGCACTCTTTGGGCTTGGTCGTCTTAGCGGCTCCCACGGAGCGTGGTGTTGCTTCAGGTACGACGCAGGAGGTGTATGACCTGGTCGGGTCAAACTTCTACAATCCGAACGTGGGCTTCCAGGGAGGCAAGCTACGCAATGCACGTGTTCGCTCTAATCATGAGCCGATCATACAGTTGCAGCACTACTGGCAGATCAACGAGAAGAACAAGCTAACGACGGGTGTAGGCTACCGCTTCGGTAAGAACGCCTACTCAGCCCTCAACTGGGGCAATGGTCCTGACCCACGTCCTGACTACTACCGCAACCTGCCTAGCTACTACGGCTACATGAGCGAGACGCAGGATCCAGATATGGCGGCTTACTACGAGGAGCTTTGGCACTCGGACTGCAACATGCGCTACATTAACTGGGATCGCCTATACAATATCGATAGGAACAACTATCAAGTCCTCTTTGATGAGCAGGGTCGTCAGATCGCTGAGGGCAACCGAAGCATCTACGTCGTGGAGGATAGACGCTCAGACCAGCGTCAGTTTAACTTCGCTACCACTTGGAATGCGCTTATCAACAAGCACCTTCGCTTTGACCTAGGAGCTAACTATCGCCTCAACCGTACGGCAAACTTTAACGTCATCGCAGACCTCCTCGGCGGAGACTACTGGCTAGACATCGACAAGTACTCCGAGCGAGACTTCGCTCAGGATCCCTCTAAGTCTCAGGTCGACCTTGATCATCCGAACAGAGTGGTCGGGGTAGGGGACAGGTATGGCCACAACTACCTAGCACACATACAGGAAGCCGAGCTCTGGGGCAACCTCTGGGGACAGTCTCGTCATGTGGACGGCTACTTAGCTTTTACTGCTGGCTGGACAGGCATGCACCGCGAGGGATTGCAGCGTAGGGGGCTTTTCCCTGACAATTCCTTCGGAGACTCGAAGCATCTGAACTTCCTCAACTATGGCGTCAAGGGAGGTATCACCTACAAGATTACAGGTCGTCACTACCTCGTGGCAAATGCCTCCTGGACGCAGCGTGCGCCTTATTTCGCAGATATCTTCGTATCGCCTCGTACACGCAATCAGTATGTGACGGACCCACGTCCCGAGCGTGTCCTTTCGGGTGACCTGAGCTATGTGCTACGTTCGCCTTTTGTCAAGGGGCGTATTACTGGCTTCTACACGCACTTCTATGATAAGACGAAGAACATGAGCTTCTACGATGACGGCTACAGAGCATTCTCTAACTACGTCTTGACAAATATCGAGTCGACGCACATGGGTGTCGAGGCTGGTATGGAGTTCAAGATCACGCCAGCTCTGACTGCTGTCGCTGTGGTGAGCTACGGACAGTATCGCTATGCCAACAATCCTGACTACGTCCAGACGGTGGACAATAGTCAGAAGCTCCTAGAGCTGGATCGCGTCTACTGGAAGGGCTTCCACGTCTCAGGCACGCCACAGACGGCTGCGAACCTAAGCGTGTCGTATCAGTTCCCCTTCTACATGTGGGCGGGACTGGATCTCAACTACTTCGGACGTAGCTTCATCAGCTTGAACCCGATCCGTCGTACGGACAAGG
>CAMPUN010000285.1 GCA_946997275.1 uncultured Porphyromonas sp. | reverse complement strand
AGAGGGTACCCAGCGAACTGATGGCGTAGTCTTGGTTGTTCGTCTTATTGCCCTGAATATTGATCGTGCCTGTCTCACGGAGCAAGAGGTTGTTGACCCCACCCATATTAGGTATGCTACTCTTGCCCCCAGGCAGTAGTGCCGTCAGATCGGAGAAGCTACTTGGCTGCAGGTGATCAATGGCCGCCCGCTCAATCGTCGAGGAGCTGGTCAGGTGGCGCCCTTCCTGTGCCGTCACAACCACCTCGCCTAGTACCTGCTCCAGCTTAAAGGGGATACGCAAGTATTGGTCTCGCTGCAATGTGATCGTCTGCTCCTTGCGCAGACCTGCGTAGCGCACCTGTAGACGGTATCGCCCCGCTAGTACCGACTGAAAGGCAAAGCGGCCATCATCATCCGTGTAGGTCACGACATCTTTGTGCCCCTCAGCCGAGAGAGCCACCAGAGCGTAGGCTATCGGCTCACCCGAAGTCGCATCGCACACCACACCCGTGAGGGCATGACGAGCGCCCTGAGCATATAAACTCCAGGAGAGCAACGAAAAGAGTATGTAGGATAGAAAAACTCTACGGATAGACCTACTCATAGGGGAAGTACTAAAAACCTCTGCAAAGGTACGTCGGCTTCATTCCCTATAAAATAACCACTAATAGGTATTTTAGCCTGTCTCACTCATTAATCATCGGTAGGAACTGTGAGAAGTGTTCAGAAGGCCAGCCTTGCTCCCTGACCCTTTACCGAGAATGCCTAGGCTCTTTTTCGGGACTTGAGACCTTCTCTATGCGTCTCCACATGAGAAGTCGAAAATCCCCACGTGGAGGTCCCACTGAAGTGACAAGAGACAAAAAAGCACCGCCCTCGTAGGAGTGACCCTCGAGAGCGGTGCTTTAGTTATGTAGACTAGAGGTCTGTCGACCTACTACTTCTTGTCGAGTAGGTTGCGGATCTCCGTCAGTAGCTTGACCTCGTCAGAGGGCTCAGGAGCTGGTGCTTCGGGCTCCTCTTGCTTCTTCCTCAGGCTATTGATTCCACGGATCATCATGAAGATGACAAGAGCGATGATGAGGAAGTCGATGATGTTCTGAATGAAGAGACCATAGTTGAGCGTCGTAGCTGCAACGATCTCTTCACCAGCAGCATTGATCTCAGCGGGCTTGATCACATAGGCCAACTCGGAGAAGTTGATGCCTCCTGTAAAGAGCCCGATGACAGGCATCAGGATGTCATCAACGAGTGAGGAGACGATCTTGCCAAAGGCTCCTCCGATGATGATACCGACAGCCATATCCATGACGTTGCCCCGGAGGGCAAACTCTTTGAATTCTTGCTTGAAGCTTGCCATAATCTTGTTTATTTAGTTAGTTGATCAATGATCTCAGGCGTGCAGGCACAGAAAGCTGGGATCAGGTTGCGGTCGCCAAAGCCATTGTCTATGCGAGAGACATTGACCCAAAACTTATTGTCCTCGAGATAGGGTAGTGCGAAGGCTGCTTGCTGACGTGTGTAAGCGTGATGCCACTCGTCGGCACAGACCTCGTACTGGGGGTGAGGAGCGTTTTTGATCACATTGTCCTCAGCATCTGCCTTACCCGAGGCGATATCCTGAGCCTCTTGGTAGATCTGATTCATCACAGCGACAAAGCGATCTAGCTCAGCCTTGCTCTCGCTCTCGGTCGGCTCGATCATGAGCGTGCCGTGAACGGGGAAAGAAACCGTCGGAGCGTGATAGCCGAAGTCCATCAGACGCTTAGATATGTCGCCCTCGTCGACACCTGCCTGAGCCTTGACACCACGACAGTCGAGGATCATCTCGTGTCCGACGAAGCCGCGGTCGCCCGTGTAGACGACACCGTAGTTGTCGTGGAAGCGTGCCTTCAGATAGTTGGCATTGAGGATCGCCATAGCGGTTGCCTGACGTAGGCCTTCGTAGCCTAGTAAGCGAATGTAAGCGTAGGTGATCACGATCACACCAGCACTACCGTAGGGGGCTGCTGAGACTTGGTTCGTACCGTCAGACCAGCGCTCCACATGCTTAGGTAGATGGGGTACTAAGTGCTCTGCTACGCAGATTGGACCGACTCCAGGACCACCACCACCGTGGGGGATGGCAAAGCTCTTGTGCAGGTTCAGGTGGCAGACGTCAGCTCCCATATAGCCTGGGTTGGTCCAGCCGACCTGTGCATTGAGATTGGCGCCGTCCATGTAGACCTGTCCACCGATCTCGTGGATGCGGTCGATGATGGTGCGGATGTTGCTCTCGAAGATACCGTGCGTACTTGGGTAGGTAATCATGATGGCTGCGATACGATCCTTGTACTGCTCGGTGAGCTCCATGAAGTGATCCATATCGATGTCGCCATTGTCGGCCGTGCGAATGGTGATCGTGTCAAAGCCTGCCTGTACAGCACTCGCGGGGTTGGTACCGTGTGCAGAAGCGGGTAGGATGATGAGGTCACGAGCGCCCTGACCCGTAGCCTGTAGATAGCTACGTATGACACGCAGACCGGTGTACTCACCCGAAGCTCCTGAGTTAGGCTGGAGCGAAACGCCCTTCATACCGGTGATCTCGCAGAGGAGAGCGGATAGGTTGCGTATCATCTCTAGGTAGCCCTCGACTTGGTCGTCGGGAGCGTAGGGGTGGATATAGGCAAACTGTGGGTTGCTCAGCTGAGCCACCTCCGAAGCCGCATTGAGCTTCATGGTGCAGGAGCCTAGCGAAATCATCGACTGAGCGAGCGAGATGTCCTTGCGGTCTAGTCGCTTGATGTAGCGCATCAGCTCGGTCTCGG
>CAMPUN010000284.1 GCA_946997275.1 uncultured Porphyromonas sp. | reverse complement strand
TGGCTGACTCGTCTCAATAGCTTTTGCTTCCGTTTGTTGATTTGCTTGGGGCGTGAGGAGTTCTTTGCCTTGGCTTCTCATGCTGATCAGCAATAGGCATAGGCTGATCAGCACTAAGCATAGTAAGATCAATAGTCGGTTCCCTAATCGCTTCATAGATTTGCTCGATTGTTGTTGTGTGCTACAAATATAGTTCATTTTCTGGACTACACAAAGAGCCGTAGATCCCGCAATTGAGGAGGAATATACGACTTGTAGGATATGTTTTTTTAGTAAGTTTGTGGCGACAAGGAAACAATCTTAGTATGACGCAGGAAGTGACTTCGGAAGATTGCCGAGGAGTGAGAGCGTACGCACTAGAGGTGTGTACAGCAAGTATGCGGAGCGTGCAGGCAGCTGTGGCGGGAGGAGCTAAGCGTATAGAGCTATGCTCAGCGCTGTCTGTGGGTGGGCTGACGCCTTCCCTAGGACTCCTGAGAGAGGTGCGTGCCCTTTATCCCGAGCTCCGCATCCATGTCTTGATCCGCCCGAGAGAGGGAGACTTCGTATACTCCGAGGAGGAGTTGAGCGTGATGGAGCGAGACATAGAGCTAGCTTTGCCCTATGCCGATGCTATTGTGAGTGGTGCCATGACCACCGCTGGTGATGTGGATGAGGTCGCCACGAGAAGGCTCTTGGAGCGGTCGCACGGAGTCCCCTTTACGTTTCATCGGGCGTTTGATCAGTCGCGGAGCCCGCTAGAGGCTCTGAAGAAGATACGGGCATTGGGCTGCACGCATATTCTCACCTCTGGGACTAAGGAGACCGCGGAGGCGGGCATACCGATCATTCGTCAGCTCGTCGAGCGAGCTGCGGGGGCGATTACGATACTTCCTGGCGGAGGGGTGACGGCAAGCAATATTAGGCGAATACTCACCGAGACGGGTGCTCGGGAGGTGCATGGCTCGGCATCTCTACGTCTATCAGACGGTAGGCAGGAGACTTCGGTAGATATCGTGCGAAGCTTTCTAAAGGCTATGCAGTGACCCCTAAAAGTTTACCTTTGCAAAGCGAATAGATACTCTATCTAGATCTTATGACACGAAGACTCTCTCTATACCTCATAACAGTGCTACTACTAAGCGGATCGCTGTCTCTAGCGCAAACGAAGCCAACTGCTACCTTAGTCAAGCAATACCTAGACTTCCTCTATCAGTACCTTCCCTTACCAGACCAGTGTGACTATAGCAGAGCCTTTTACGAGCACAATGTGCAACTCTCGCTACAGACTCGTCAGGAGATGCCTTGGGGCAAGCGGATACCCGAGCGAGAGTTCAGACACTTTGTCTTACCGATTAGGGTGAATAACGAGAACCTAGACAATAGTCGAGAGGTTTTCTACAAGGAACTCAAAGATCGTGTCATAGGTATGTCTATGTATGATGCTATACTGGAGGTCAACCACTGGTGCCACGAGAAGGTTACCTACCGTCCTACAGATGCCCGCACCAGTAGCCCGCTAGCGACTGTGCGTACAGCCTACGGTCGGTGTGGCGAGGAGAGCACGCTCCTCGTGGCTGCGCTTCGCTCTGTGGGTATCCCCGCCAGGCAGGTCTACACGCCCCGCTGGGCTCACACGGATGATAATCATGCGTGGGTCGAAGCGTGGGCCGATGGGGTGTGGTACTTCTTGGGAGCGTGCGAGCCTGAGCCTGTACTCAACTTAGGGTGGTTCAATGAGAGTGCTTCGCGTGGCATGCTCATGCACACCAAAGTGTTTGGAGCGTACGACGGCCCCGAAGAGGTGATCCAGCGGACGCCATTTTTTACAGAGATCAATGTGATCGACCACTATGCTCCTAGCGCTGAGGTAACCATTGAGGTGAAGACGCCCGCTGGTAAGCCAGTGCCCAACGCACGGGTAGACTTCAAGTTGTACAACTATGCAGAGTACTTCACTGTAGCCTCTAAGTTCACCGATGCCTTGGGCAGAACCAAGCTCACGGCTGGCTGTGGGGATATGATGGTGTGGGTCGAAAAAGGCGGAGACATAGCCTTGAAAAAAGTTGCCTCCGGTGCCAAGCCCGTGGTGACCGTGACCCTATCGCCCGAGAGCCTGCCGAAAGTTCTAGACGAAACGATTACACCGCCTAGCATATCAGGCTCCCTGCCTCAAGTCTCCGAAGAGATGCGACGCGTCAACAACGAGCGCCTAGCTTACGAAGATAGTCTCCGTCAAGCCTACGAGGCGACTATGGTCGATGAGTCACGAGGCAATTATGCGACCATTCAGCAGTTTATCGAGCAATCTGGCAACAAAGAGATGGCCGAGAAGCTCCTTTCCGTCCTAACGAAGAAGGATCTGCGAGACATCTCCTTCGAAGTCCTACAAGACAGTGAGACCGCCGAAACCAATCAGTCAGAGATCTACTGCAAGTACGTCCTCAATCCACGTGTAGAGCTAGAGTGGCTCACACCGTACAAGCACTTCCTTCGTAAGCAGCTAACTGCCCTTCGCTCACCGCAAGAGCTGATCGACTGGACGCTTGCGAACGTTAAGCTAGTAAGGACCCAGAACCCACAGCGTCTGAGGATGCAGCCCATGAGTGTCTACCGCGAGCGACAGGCCGATGAGCTAGGTAGAGACATCTTTTTTGTAGCGGCAGCTCGTAGTCTCGGATGGCCTGCACGCATCAATGAGATCAATGGCAAGCTACAGTATTACACGGACAATCAGTGGGTTGACGTCCTCTGGCACGACCTGGCTAGCCCCATAGCCACCACCCCTCAGGGTACACTTCAGTTAAGCTATACCCCCTC
>CAMPUN010000283.1 GCA_946997275.1 uncultured Porphyromonas sp. | reverse complement strand
CGTAGGATCGTTGCCACGACCAACTGCTCGTCTAGAACTGCCGTGGGCGCCGTGCCGAGCGGGGTCTCTACGGGACGGGTCTGATAGTGGAGCTGCTTGCTCAGTTCGTAAGCCATGATGTGGCCGATGCGCTCTATGTTTGCTCTAAAGCGTAGTGGATCTCTCTGTATCTCTCGGTCTCGTATCTCAGAGATGAAGTGGGTCAGGAGTGAAGGTCTCTCGGATAGATTGTATACCTGCATGAGCTTTACTATTGTTTGGGTGCTTAAATCAGGCAAATATACAATATCTTTGCCGGATAGACGTTTGAATCACGTAGCCAACTACTCTTTTGTGAAGCAAGTCATAAGTACATATCACACCTATTCACTAGGTCGTCGCTACTGGCTGGTGGGGCTCCTGCTCCTGTTGCTGGGGGTGCCGATGGCTACCACGCTCTCTGCGCAGACGGCCCGACCGATGACGCGCCCCTATGCGGATCATAGACGATTTAACTGGGGATTTCATGTGGGAGCGCATGTGGAGGACCTGATCATTGACAACCTCGGCCCGACGGAGGGGGAGGCGCAGACACTCTATGCGGCTGTGCCGAGCTATAGTCCAGGCTTTAGCGTAGGAGTCATTGCAAACTACAACCCACACATGGACTGGAGCATACGGATCTTGCCGACACTACACTTTGGGGAGCAGCGACTGCTCTTTAGGTCTTGGGAGGAAATGGGCGAAGAGGCTTTTGAATCGATACCGATGCGCACCAGTCAGATCGAGCTACCACTACTGGTTAAGTACAGCTCCGTACGCTTCAACGATACCCGCCCATACCTCGTGGGGGGTGTCTACGGCTTGCTAAATATGGGGCAGAAGAAGGGTGCTCCGCTGCAGTTTGCTCCGCTCTCGGCGGGGTGGACCTTTGGCGTAGGCTGCGACATCTACCTGCGCTACTTCAAGCTCTCGCCTGAGCTGCGCTTTGACTTTGGCGTGACCGACTTGATCCGCCACCACCGCCCCGACCTTGACGATGGAGCTAGCCTGCGCTACACCAATGCGCTACGCCGTGGCACTGGGCGCATGATCATGCTCACCTTCTGCTTCGAGTAGTCAAGGCTACACAGATGCTTATGGCTAGCGTCGGGCTTTCGCACTCACATACTAAAAGAGGGCGTGTCGATTGTCGTAATCGGCACACCCTCTTTTGCTGAGTGATAGACCTGCGGTTGTCTTATTACATTAGGAGAGTGTTTGCTCACTCGTCTTTCACTGGCGGAGATATCTAATTGGCTAATTCTTTGGGAAAATGAGATTTGCCAGTATAGAAAAAAAAACTATCTTTGCTCTCAGAATATGACGATTCCGATTCACATCACTCACAGAAGTACGGTTGTATTTTGAAGACAAGGCATCGTTTCACGCAAACCGACTGCTAGCAAATAAAGGACGTAGGTTCTACTCATCTCTTTGCTCTAGTTCCAAAGGTAACAAGGAACCTTTATAATTGCCTCCCAGATATCGGCCAAACCTCTATAAGTAAACTTTTCTTATGAGAAGATTTATACTGACAATACTATCTATCCTAGCTCTAGCGGTATCTACCTATGCCCAAAATGATAAGCTAAATCCTATCGTCGGGCGTATGGTGTATCCTAAGCACGTAGTATTCCTTCCAGATAACAAACCAGACTCCATCATCGCATACAGCGAGACAGGGCTAGTCCCTATTATCTTTGGGATCGACAAGCATAAATACATACCTTCTCCTGAACTAGACAGTGTGGCTGCTCTCGTTGATCAAGTACTTCAAGACAAGAGAGTCGATTTCCAATATCTATGGATTGGAGGTAGTGCTTCCCCCGAGGGTCCAGTGGCACACAATTACGATCTAGGCTTATGGAGATCTGAAATCCTCAAGAACTTTATTCTCGAAAATACCTCTGTGAACCCCACTTTGGTACGCACTCAAAACCTAGCAGAGGACTGGGAGGGATTTCGTAGAGCACTAATCAAGAATAAGGACTATCCCTACAGAGATCGCTTATTAGAGATCATTGATAGTACTTCAGATTGGGATTTGAGAAAAAGGAAGATCCGTGCTATTGACAACGGCAAGACTTGGCATAACCTCATCTACGGACTCTTCACCCCCTTCAGAAATGCTCGCATGGTCATTGTATGCAAAGCTTATGATGTAGAGACTCCTAAGATCCCGCCCATGCCCCCGATGCTCCTTCCGCGCCCCAAGGCAAATATGCTACCAAAGCTAGACGCCTTTTTTCTTCCCTCTGCTGAAACACGTTTCTTCGCCCTTAAAAACAATTTCCTCTTTGATGGAATCCTCGTGGCGAACCTGGGAGTGGAAGTCGAGCTATGGAGAAAGACATCTCTAGACATTCCTTTTGTGTACTCACCCTACGACATTCGAGTCCCTGATAGAAAGATTAGACTTCTTGGCTCGCAACCGGAATTTAGATATTGGCTCGGACGAAAAGCAGGAGAGGGACATTTCGTAGGTTTACATGGAGCTCTACTCGGATTCAACATTGCCCTCAACGACAAGGGACGCTACCAAGACCCCAACTATGCACTATGGAATGCGGGCATTGGATACGGATACTCTTGGAACTTTGGTAAAGACAAGAAATGGGCTCTAGAAGCAAACATCGGTGTTGGGTACGCAGATTATATTTACGATTCATACCGGAACTGGCACAATGGAGCCAAATTCAAGAGCAATACTCACGAAAGCTACTGGGGCGTAACTAGAGCTGGACTAACCATCATGTACAAGTGGTATACCCCACGCAAATGAAA
>CAMPUN010000282.1 GCA_946997275.1 uncultured Porphyromonas sp. | reverse complement strand
ATATAGCGCACCTCAGGACGTAGTGAGATGCCGAACTTACGACTCACCTCCTGCTGCACGTGCTCTGCCAGTGCGACCACCTCTTGACCGGTCGCTCCGCCGTAGTTGACGAGGACGAGCGGTTGCTTGTCGTAAACTCCTACGGCACCTGTGCGGTAACCCTTGAGCCCCGTCTGGTCTATGAGCCACGCTGCTGAGAGCTTCACCTCCCCCTCGTTGTGAGTAGGGTAGTGAGGCACGGGCGTGTCGTATTGCTTCGCCAGCTCCTCGTACTGCGCTAGAGGCACAATGGGATTCATGAAGAAGCTCCCGCCATTTGGTATCTCCTCTGGGTCGGGTAGCTTAGCACGTCGAATGCTGATCACCTCTTGGCGAATCTCCTCGGGCGTAGGCATCGTGTCGCGACCCTCGAAAGCTTTTGCCAAGGAGGCGTAGCTCAGATTGCAGGTCGGCTCGGTGCTTAGTATGAAGTGTACGTGTGTGACGATGTAGGAGTGGTACTGCGGATCTTTGAAGATGCTGTACCTATATCTGTAGTCGCACAGAGCGCTCGGTATGCGGAGCGTCATCCCTGTCGCTAGGTCGACCACATCGACCGCTACGATGTACTGAGAGACCTCGCTCCCGTAGGCGCCTATATTCTGTATGGCAGCAGCACCCACGGTGCCTGGGATCAGCGATAAATTCTCTATACCATAGAGCCCACGGCTGAGCATCAGCTCCACAAAGTGATCCCACACGATGCCGCTACCCGCCTGTACATGCTGTTGCCCTGGGTGTGTCAGCGCACTCTCGGTCTCGTCGTAGTAGTGGAGGTCGTCGATCTGCGAGTAGAGGATGACACCACGATACTTATCGTGCGTAAAGAGCAGGTTGCTCCCAGCGCCTATCGGTAGGTAGGGCTGCGAGACAAAGTACTCATCACGAGCCAGTGTCTGAAGATCCTCAGCACTGCTGTAGTTGATCCACCAGTCGGCGGTAGCCTCTGTGGCAAAAGTGTGGTACTCCCGAAGCGGTTGATGCTGTATGATCTCCATAGCTATAGTGTCCGAAGAAGGAGCCTTAGAGTCTATCTATGTAAACTCTAAGACCCCTATTTTATTATAGCTTCGATGTAAGGAAGCTACTAGCGGATCTTCTCCAGAATCCAAGCATCCTGGAACTCAGGAGCGAAGCGTCCCTTGACCTGCTCTCTGGAAGCCTCAGCCTCGCGGCGGTTGTCAAAGCTAGCGATGATGACACGGAGCATACCAGCCTCGTTCTGACCTAGTACGGGGGTGTAGCCCTGTGCCTGTAGACGCTCCTTGAGCGAGTAAGCGTTGGTGTGGTTTTGGAATGAGCCGACGACCACATTGTAGGTCTTGAGCATGTTTGCGTCCTCACCCTTGACGGCCTCTAGGCGCTCACGACGTAGCTGGATGTCAGCGGCTGGCTCACGAGCGACAACGACACTGGCAGGGGGAGTTTGCGCAGGAGCTTGTTGCTGTGCGGCAACTTCACGCTGCTTAGCCTTCTCATATACCTGACGATAAGCACTTTGCTTAGGCCCACAAGCGCTCACTGAGAGCAGAACTAGGGCTGAAGATAGGAGGATTAATGCCTTTTTCATATCTGTATGTTGTTTGAACTTGTTGATTCGTTGTTTTCTACGTGACAAAGGTAGTAGTTTTTGCGCAAATACCACACCTTCCAATGTTTGACGAGCGGTAATCCTTACTGGAGCCTGTGGAGAGGGGCTACTGGAGCTGATATTTGTGCCTATGAACTCCGACTTCCACGGAGCTATTTCCAAATAGCTCACGAGGAAACAAGAATTTCTTCGGAAGAATGAGATGAAACTTCGGAAGAATGATTTGAAAGTTCGGAAGAACGAAATAAAAGTTCCGAAGAATTTGTCGTTTGCTCCGTGGAGAATCCACATTTCCTCAGAAGGGAATCGGAAATTGACCGAAAAGTCAAAGAAAGATGGAGACTAAACCTATTTCGTAGTGCAGGTACAAATAAAGCAAGTCCCCGACAGAGTAATCTCTGCCGAGGACTTGTCCTATAGTTTGTCTAGGCTAGCTAGTAGCCCCTATGTGTAGAGTATGTCGCTAAAGCAACGGGGACTCTGACGGGGTGTCTCTATGCGGCGAGGAATAGACCTCTGACGACACCGAAGGTTAGGATCGATACAAGTAGCGCTAGGATGGCGTACAGCTCAGGGAAGACGGCCATGACCATGGTCGCACCAAAGAGGTTGTTGCCAGCACCGATACCCTTGATACCATTGGCGCAGACCTGAGCCTGACGAATGGCTGAGTAGAGACCGACGAGACCGAGGCTGAGTCCAGCAGCGAAGATAGCCCACGCAGCACCAGCACCAAGTACGCCTGCGGTGAGGAGGTCCTTGATAAGACCGTTGGCCATAAAGAAGCCGACGAAGCCGTACAGACCCTGTGAAGAGGGTAGAGCGGAAAGACCGATGTACTGACCGAGGGCATCGGGGTTCTTTTTCATAGATCCGATGGTCGCATTACCTGCGATGGTGACACCGATTGAGGAGCCGATACCCGTTAGGATGACCATGAGGGCTACGCCTCCGTATGCAATTAGTTCGTTCATGTTATGTATATCTGTTATTTGATTTGATTATTACTTGTTTAGTTGACCTTAAAGGGGGTGTAGGGCTTACCGCCACCCTCGAACTCGCTGTTCTTGTAGTACTCCACAAAGGTGAGACGCAGCGGGTGTACGAGCGAGCTGATGATAGCTAGTCCGAAGTTGAGCCCGTGTCCGAAGAGTAGGATGAAGACCATCACGAGCCA
>CAMPUN010000281.1 GCA_946997275.1 uncultured Porphyromonas sp. | reverse complement strand
TGACCGTCTTGGAGTTTATGGAGAGCCTCAAGGCAGACACCGTACTGCAGGAGCAACTGGCTAAGCTACCCAACGTGACTGTCCACACGAACGTGGCAACGGAAGAGGTCATCGGCGACGGTAGCAAAGTGTCCGCACTGCGCATAGCACCTCGTGACGGGAGTGCTCCCTTCGAGCTAGCTGTCGCTGGGGTCTTCGTACAGATCGGACTCAAGGCGAATACAGATGTCTTCGACGGTTTGGTCGAGCGCAACCGCATGGGCGAGATCGTCATCGACGACCACTGTCGTAGCTCAGTGCCCGGCATCTACGTCGCAGGCGACTGTGCCAGCATCCCCTACAAGCAGGTGGTGATCGCTATGGGGGAGGGTGCCAAGGCTGCTCTCTCCGCCTTCGACGATCGCATTCGCACGAAAGGGTAAAGAGCCCTTTTCCTTTGCTACATAAGCGTAGAGGCCTCTCGGCATCACCGTCTCAGGAGCCTAGAGGCCTCTATGCTGTGCGGTCTCTACTTGCATAGCTTCGGAAAAGGCTATAACTTTGCAGGAGAAATAACTTTCACACTATAAGTCTATGACACAAAAGAAACTCATCACCTTGATCACCCTACTCATCTGCTGTATAGGACTAGGGGCCTGCAAGGAAAAGGACAAGCCCGCTGATGTAAAGATCAGCATCCCCGAATCGGTAGAACTACTGGTCGGTGACACCTACAAGCTCCCAGTGGCTATATACCCTAAGAACACTAAGTTCACCCTTGAGTCCTCCAATCCGCAAGTAGCCACAGTCAGTGCAGAGGGTCTCATCACAGCTATCGCTGAGGGTGTAGCCGACATCAAGGTGACTGCAGGCAACGTTTCCAAGGATACTAAAGTATCCGTCCTCAAAAATATCGAGATAAGCAAGTCTCGCTATCTAGGACTTGACGCACCAGCTGATGAGCAGAAGTTCTTTGCGCCTATATACATTCCTGAGCTCAAAGACTTCAAGCCAAACCATGTTGCCCTCTTTAAGTCTGCTCTGCACCCCTATGGTTGGATCTTTAAACCTTACGAAGATGATCCTGAGTGTAAAGTGTTATACTATTTTGAGTCCCCTAGGAAACTAAATAAAAATGGCAAGGAGATCCCCGATCAATATCAGTTCTGCATGGATGCGCTCGTCTACTACCACACACCACAGGACCTTGGGGCTCCTGTTTACATTCAGCTTATACCAAACAAATTATATCCTAAGGACTATATGGTAGATCCCAGCACTTTTACCGACCCGCAGGATCTAGACCAGCAAAATGCACTACTAGAGATCGTAAAGCACTATGGCTTCACAGAGGATGCCAAGTTTACAAAGATATCCGGAGATAGCGCTTATGAGGCCTACAATACGAAGTTCGATCCAGAGCAACCTCTCAGAGGCCTTATGTATACTGTGAAAGCCGGTGGACGGTATGAGCTCTACTTCCAGATCAGCTACGGTCGGAAATAATGCCCCGAGGGCTTAACCCTCCCCCGACACGAAAAAGAGACTCCCCTCAGCCGGACTCGATCCGACCGAGGGGAGTCTCTCTCTTTAAGGCCTCCAGCTTTTCTCAACTCTGCTAATAACTAGAAGCATCGTTAGAGCTACTACAAGTTTCAGGTAAGATGTTCCTACAAGCGCTTTTCAAGATATCAAGCATTGCAACTTGGTGCTCTTTACATTTTCCTTGTATCCACTCCTCATCGGAACTCTTGTTTATGATCTCCCCCATTATGCGGAGCTTGATGCTTCCACTTTCTACTATTGTGGAGTATTCTTGACACTTCGACTTAGGAGAGAGATTGGAGAATCTTGAATTCTCTCTTCTAGAGATAAGGCAAAGGTTTCCAAACATATCTTTATCTTTCCAATATCTGATGGTAGAATTCTCTGAAGGATTCTGAGGATACAAATGCTCTACCGAGTTACGAAACTCGAATTCGAAATTACTATAGTTCTTGCCTTTATCCTCTTTCCATAGCAGATAGTCTAAGAAGTTGAACACTATGCGAGGTGTTTGGACCCCAAGCTTGTGATCTGTTTCATCTAAAAACCAACTTGTTGCTTCTGCTGCAATCTTTTCGCCTTCACCAGTGAGACCCTCTGGGTTGTTATGGTTATCACGTAGCCAATTGAGTAGCTTCGTAATCCAGTGCATTACCTTGGGAGATGTATAGGACACACGAAGAGCCGCTTGAATCATTAGGCACTCGTTATTTATCGTCTCCTGATCTCCTTCTTTCAATGCCGTGTTTATGTAGTATGCTTTAGCGTTTTGTCTAGACACTATCAACTCTTTCAAGCTCCACTCGCCATCAAGGTTTTCTCCTCTGAATTCTCGCTTAATGATAAACTTGTCAAAGAGATAGCGCAGCTGCAGTAGGTGCTGTATGAAACCTTTTGCGAAGTCTGCTTTATTCGACTTGTTGCCTTGGTCATTATCCGCCACTTCTTCTAGGCTCTTCACCACAAGGTCAAAGTCACTAATCAGTTTTTTGTCATCAAGAGACTTGTCCAAGCCTACTTCTTCAGGTCCTTTGTCTTTCGGCAAATACAGTCTGATCGCATGAAGTAAGAAGTGAGGGAAGCTTATAATGCTTTCAAAGCGAGCATCCGCATCTTCGTTGGAAGTGTCTACATTCTCAAGCTGGGACTCTGGCTTGAACTCAGGACTGATTATCTCTTTAATCGTAAGTTCTCTTTCTGAGGTGTCACTTTCCGGCTGGCAAGAGTTTACTAGAGAGGAGAAAAGATCTTTTTTAGGAAAGCTGTCCTGCTTTCCTTATTCATCTTTTG
>CAMPUN010000280.1 GCA_946997275.1 uncultured Porphyromonas sp. | reverse complement strand
GGTAGGAGTGCCACGACGAGCGCCAGCACGACAAGTAGTATATTGGTAGGCAGGGTGCCGAGTAATCTCCTAGAAGATGACATGTGGGTGAGAATTAGAATGGCGTGCGCTTGACCCCAAAGGGCACTTTCGGCGCAAAGCTGTATCTTTGTAACGGTTATCTCACGCTTTTATTATCGTCCACACACTTATGACCTCTACACAACACATGCGCCAGCGCATCGTCCAAATGGCCCACACGCTCTTTGTGCAGCAAGGAGTCGAGGAGACGACCATGGTCGCTATTGCTGAGGCTGTGGGGTGCAGTCGGCGCACGGTCTACACCTATTATAAGGACAAGCAGGCGCTACTCATGGCGGTTATAGAGCGGGAGATCAGCCTGATGAATCAGTCGCTGAGCGAGGTGCTGGCTCGTCCAGGCGATGCGATTACTAAGCTGATGGTGCTACTGGACAATCATCTGCAACTGATTCAGAAGACGGTGCAGAGACAGGGCGAGCACAATGCGAGCTTCTTTAGCGACACTTTCAACATCGAGCGTCTTCGCCTCAAGTATGACCAGAGCGAGTACGATATGCTCAAGCGGATCTTGCAGGAGGGACATGATCGTGGAGAGTTGCTTGTCCCAGATATCAACTCGACAGCCTACTTGCTCCTCAAGAGCTTCAAGAGTCTGGAGGCGCCTTACATCAATCGCTACCACCATGAGTACGGCAAGGAGGACTACCTCCGTATCATCGCAGCGATGAAGCAACTCCTCAGACAGGGACTGACCAATCATGCAAATACAAAACCTATAACTCAATAGAATCTATGAAACTACTTCAGGACAAAGTGGCTCTGATCACCGGAGCAGCACGTGGTATCGGCAAGGCGATCGCCACGAAGTATGCAGAGGCTGGATGCCATGTAGCTATCAGTGACCTCAAGGTTGCCGACGAAGCAAAGGATTACTACGCTCAGCTAGCCAAGGAGTGCGGTGTCACGATACGCACCTACGAGAGCAATGCTGCAGACTTTGAGGCAGCGCATCAGCTCATTGATCAGATCGTCGCTGACTTTGGCAAGCTAGACGTTCTAGTCAATAATGCGGGCATCACCCGTGACGGTCTGCTCCTACGTATGACGGAGCAGCAGTGGGATGCGGTGATCAATGTCAACTTAAAGTCCGCCTTCAATATGATCCACGCCGTGGCTCCTGTCATGATGAAGCAGCGTCAGGGTAGCATCATCAATATGGCAAGCGTCGTCGGTGTTTCGGGCAATGCGGGTCAGGTGAACTACTCGGCCTCTAAGGCTGGTATGATCGCACTGGCTAAGAGCGTTGCCAAGGAGCTCGGTTCACGTGGTATCCGTGCCAACAGCATCGCTCCGGGCTTCATCGAGAGCGATATGACGGCCGTCCTCAGCGAGGAGGTACGCAAGGAGTGGGCTAAGCAGATCCCGCTACGTCGTGGTGGCAAGCCTGAGGATGTGGCCAATGTGGCTCTCTTCCTCGCGAGCGACCTCTCCTCCTACATGACAGGACAGGTGCTCTCCTGCTGTGGCGGTATGAATATGTAATGCCTTAGTAAGCAGACCGATGCCTGACCTACAGATCCTCTACGAGGACAATCATCTCCTCATCGTCAATAAGCCGGCGGGGATGCTCGTACAGGGTGATAGCACGGGCGATACACCGCTTTCGGAGCTTGTCGAGCGCTATCTCATCGATAAGTACGACAAGCCTGGGCGGGCGTTCGTTGGGGTCACGCATCGTATCGATAGACCGACGTCGGGGGCCGTGCTTTTTGCCAAGACTTCGAAGGCTCTGGCACGGCTCAACGCTATGTTTCAGCGACGAGAGATCCACAAAGTCTACCACGCTGTGGTCTGTGGCGCTTTTCCCCAGAAAGCGGGCGAGGCGAAGGATCTGCTCTATCGCAATCGCAAGCAAAACAAGAGCTACGTCGTGACGGAGCCTCACGCTGAGGCTAAGCGCGCCTGGCTCACCTACGAGCGTCTCGCCGTGGGCGACCGCTACAGTCTGCTGGCCGTGACGCTACATACGGGACGGCATCACCAGATACGTACGCAGCTGAGCCACATGGGCTACCCGATCAAAGGAGACCTCAAGTATGGCGCTCCACGGAGCAACAAAGACGGTGGTATCTCGCTCCATGCGCGTATATTAAGCTTCGAGCACCCCGTCACGCACGAGCACATCGAGGTCGTCGCGCCGTACCCTGAGGACGACGCTATCTGGTCTTTGCTGAGCCATACGAAGTAACCTAGCAAGCCGACAAAACAAAAGGAGAGCTTCACCTAGCGCGAGGCTCTCCTGTTGCATTTGTGGGTGGAATGCTCGCTTCTGTCCCTCCGCTGATTTCAATTCCTCCTGAGGAAGAGACGAACAGCGAGGGGAAGCGGTATATCCGCAAGGCAAGACAGAAAACGAAGGTAGAAAGCTTGATCCCCTTGCATCCGATAGCGGAGCAGATACTCGCTCTTTACACGAAGGCGAAGAGCAAGGGGGATTACAAGATATTTCCCGATACAATGAGCGACTGGAAGCTACTCCGTCATCTCAAAGCCGTGGGGTTGGCTTGTGGCATCCGTACTCCGTTGACTTGGCACTGTGCAAGACATACGTTTGGGACGCTAACGCTAGAGGCTGGTGTGCCTATCGAGAGCATCGCTAAGATGATGGGGCATTCGTCTATTGCCAGCACACAAATCTACGCCCAAGTCACCGACCAGAAGATTGCAAAGGATATGGAGAGGTTGACAAAAAACAGCTGTCAAAGACTTCCTCTTTCTCACAAGAAAGATAGACATAGATAA
>CAMPUN010000279.1 GCA_946997275.1 uncultured Porphyromonas sp. | reverse complement strand
CCCATGAGCATCGCCAGCATAGACATGTAGTGAGCCTCGGCAAAGTCTGTACGCACCAGCACTTCGTGGGCTATGCGATCAGTCATGGGTCTTATCCCTTTGCGAGCTATGAGTCCATTGATGCGCTCCATATCCTTTGTCGCTCTTTGCATTTACTCGTTATCTCCTCGTTTGTTCTTGTAGAGCTTAGGCAGCACATTGCTACGCGCCTCATCGTCGGCCATGCGATGGCGGTAAAGGTCGATAGCCATGTAGATCGACTCCATAAGCGCCTGCTCATTGGCGATGCCCTGCATCACGATATCGTAGCCCGTGCCGTGGTCAGGCGAGGTACGTATGATAGGTAGTCCCGCGGTCACGTTGACCCCGTCGTGTAGGTGTAGTAGCTTGAAGGGGGCTAAGCCCTGATCGTGGTACATAGCCAAGACCGCATCGTACTGCTGGTAAGCTCCCGAGCCCCAGAAGCCATCGGCCGAGAAAGGCCCAAAAGCATAGATCCCCATCTCCCGCTGCGCAATGGCAATAGACGGAGCGATGTCCTCTAGCTCCTCGGAGCCGATCAGTCCGTTGTCCCCAGCGTGTGGGTTGAGTCCGAGGACTGCTATGCGAGGCGAGGAGATTAGGAAGTCGCGTCGTAGCGCTTCGTCTAGGATCTCCAAAGTCTTGAGTACTCGTCTCTGAGTGATGACCTTGGGCACTTGGCTAATGGCGTCGTGCGTCGATACCAGTGCAACCCGCAGACCCGAAGGCGCTGCGAGGATCATCAGGGGCTCCTTGCCCTGTCCGCAAGCCACGCCTAGGTAGGCGGTGTGCCCTTTGTAGGGGAAGCGGTCTTGCGGCATAGCCGACTTATTTATCGGGCAGGTGACCAAGACATCTATCGCGCCACGGTTAATGTCGCTCGTAGCTCTTTCTAAGGCAGCTAGGGCAGCCAAGCCCGCAGGCTCAGTCACCTTGCCAGGCGTCACGTCAATCTCGTCGCCCACCACGTCGATCACGTTGACCACGTCGGGCTCCGCCTCCTCCGCGTCAGTGATCAGATGCCACGACGCGCGCTCCATCTGTAGTGCCTTACTGTAGTACGCAGCGATACGTGGAGATCCATATATAATAGGTGTAAAGAGGTCGGTCACGCCATTGCGGTTGAAGAGCTTGAGCAGTAGCTCGTAGCTCGTTCCGTTGATGTCGCCGTGGGTTATCCCGACCACAATTCTTCTGTCAGTCATAAATCGTTCAATAGGTTGTGTAAGCCGTCCAGCGTGCCTGTGCTACTTGCTCAGCGTCCCACAGCTCGACGGAGTCAGCTCTTACGGAGAAGAGCGCCGCCTCGACCTGTTGCATCACATCTCGCTTAGCTTCATTGGGATGGTAGACAAAAGCCTCAGCGACGACCAGCTCGTTACCCTGAGGAGTGACGAAAGCGTGCTGTACGAATGGGCCGCCCATAGATCCTCCGCCACGTAGCTCCCAAAGTCCACGTAGCTCAGTGCGTAAGGGCTGTCCCTCGATGGAGACCTGTCTTGTCATCAAGATATGAGGCGCCGTGACCGCGTGACTTCCCTCGATAGGTCCAGGCACATTGACCGCCAGAACCGAGTCGCGTAGCGCCACGAGGTAAGGCGCCGTCAGCGCTTCGCCATGATAAGGCACTTTGTAGAGGAGCATGTCGGTGCGCCGACGCATCGCATTGTTGGAGAGCCAGAGACAATTCTTGCCCACCTTGTAGGAGACGATGTCTTCGGGAGCATTGAGATGGTAGCCGAGATGCTTTACCGCTAGCTCGTCAGCCTTGTGGCTAAAGTTCTTCACCAAGTTGCTCGCTTGTACCGCCAGCTCGTGGCGTACGAATAGGTTGAGCACAGCACGTCCACGATCCGCCATCAGGTAGCAGACCGAGTCCGGCGAGGGGCTCTGTATCGTCACCACAATCTGTCCATGCGCCCACTGGTCGTAGGCAAACTTGACGCTGTTCTGCGTATACCGTCCCGCATCAATGTCTACAATCAGGATGTTGCGCACATAGCGGAGGAAGGTGTCAAAGTCTTTGGGATCCACCGTCGTCACGTCCATCTGCTCCTCGATCTGAGGCATCGCGGGTACATAGCTTCGTAGCATCGCCTTGACAGCCGTGCCAACAGAGTCCGCTAGGTAGTCACGATCCATGACGAGCATCACCTCGTTTGGCTTACCACTAGCCTGAGTAAAGGTGCTCCCGCCACCTCCCGAGCAACTACACACAGCGAGCAGTGCCACAAGTAGTGCCGTAATCTGATATAAAGGTCTCATAAGTCTATAGCGTTATAGCGGGTAAATCACTCAGCACCGCCTTTGCGCTTGCTGTAGCTCTCTTGTCGCTCCTTGACCTCCTGATACTTGTCCTCAATACTCTTATTGTCGGGGTACTGCTCCCGCATCGTCTCTAGGAGGGGTAGCACGATCGGGAAGTTGTAGTATCTCGTCTTCAGGATATAATCCACGAGGAGTAGCAGACGATGGATGGTGCCTGGCGAAGCAATGCCACTAGCGGTGAAGCCCTTCTCGTTTGATCCTTTGCAAAAGACCACCTCGTCCGTCACGCTAAGCTCTTCGTCGGTCAGCGCATTAAAGGGGAACCAGTAGTTTGTCTTCTCCTCATCAAAGGCCTCGATAAAGCCGTACTTCTTCATATTCTCCCGCATCTTGATCGTACCCGCAGGGTGCACTATCTGTAGATCTTCCTCGGGAATAGCTGACCTATCCTCACCCGCCTCTATCTCGTCTAGGATCTCGCTGAGGGTAGGCTTGTCGGCAGAGTTGCGAGGGTATCGGTTGGGACCCGCTTTCTGCTGCTT
>CAMPUN010000278.1 GCA_946997275.1 uncultured Porphyromonas sp. | reverse complement strand
GGGAAGTCCATCGTAGCGACAGGCATCTGTCGTATCTTGCTGCAGGAGGGGTACAAGCCCGCTCCCTTTAAAGCGCAAAACATGTCGCTCAATAGCTATCCTACTCCCGAAGAGGGCGAGATAGGTCGTGCGCAAGCGGTGCAAGCTGAGGCTTGTGGGATACCTTGTCACACCGATATGAACCCGATCCTCCTCAAGCCGACAGCCGATCAGACAACGCAGGTAATACTCAACGGCAAGGCGGTGGGCAATCAGTCGGCACGCTCTTACTTCAACGTCGAGCAGCGCAAGCCTCTCTTTGTAGAGGCGATGAAAGCGTTCGACAGATTAGCGAGCCAGTACAACCCGATCGTGATAGAAGGCGCCGGCAGCATCTCGGAGGTCAACCTCTGGCCGATGGACATCGTCAATATGCGGGTGGCTCTGCGGACTGGCGCTGACGTTTACCTCGTGGCAGACATCGAGCGCGGAGGGATCTTCGGCAGTCTCTACGGGACGATCGAGCTCTTGCCCCCAGCAGAGCGTGCTGCGATCAAGGGAATCATCATCAATAAGTTCCGAGGCGACAGCTCGCTCTTTGACTCTGGGCGAAAGATCCTTCAAGACTTAACCAAAGTCCCCGTCGTAGGTCTGCTCCCTTACCTGCCGAATATGCAGATAGATGCGGAGGATGGCGTCTCCATCGACAGCTATGCCGCACAGCCTCGCCCCGATACGCTCAATGTGGCGGTGGTACGACTGCCGCACATCTCCAACTTCACCGACTTTGACTCGCTACGCTTCATCTCTGGCGTCACGCTCTACTTCACTTCCGACGCTGAGGCGCTCCGCCAGGCAGACATCATCATGCTCCCCGGGAGTAAGAACACGATCGACGACCTCCTCTGGCTACAGGCCGAGGGACTCGAGGCGGTCATCCAGGCTCATCACAAGGCGGGCCGTCCGCTCTACGGCATTTGCGGAGGGTATCAGATGATGGGTCTGCGCATCACCGACACCGATGGCGTCGAGGGCGAGCCGCGCACCGTACGTGGTCTAGGACTTCTGCCCACTGAGACCACGCTGCAGAACAATAAAGCGGTACGTACCTCCACTTTTACCTACCTTCCCACGGGCACTCCCGACTGTCAAGGCTACGAGATCCACTGCGGGGTCACGCAGCCCGTTGATGCGCCCGAGTCGCCGGTAGTTATGAGGGCTGGCGAAACGCCCGACGGCTACTGGGTCTCCCCTCGCTTGTGGGGAAGCTATATGCACGGCATCTGGGACAATGAAGCGATCCTGCAGCAGATCTTGCACGAGGTAGCGCCTGAGCGAACCTTTCACCTAGAGCGAACCTTTGCTACCCGCGAAGCCGCCTACGATCGCCTTGCTGAGCACATGCGTCAGCATCTTGATATAGAGTACATGCTCCAAAGTCTGCGCAACGTATGATAGTAGGACACGGGGACGACCGATACAGCTACGGAGCGCTCGTGCGCTACGACTTCTCCAGCAATGTGCCTTATCGCAACCATGCGGGCGAAATCATAAGCCACCTCTCAGGGCGACTAGAGAGCCTAACTCACTATCCAGACCCTCAGGCGAAAGAATTGCGGGAGCTCTTGGCTGAGCACTGGGGCCTCGATCCCGACTGGCTACTGGTGACCAGTGGGTCGACGGAAGCTTTCTACCTCTTAGCCCATCTCTTTGCGGGTGGCGAGACGCTCATCACCGTTCCCTCCTTTGCTGAGTATGAGGACGCTTGCCAGCTCTATCGCCATCACCTCACCTATATCCCAACAAGCGCCATAGCCAGCCAAAGCACTTCTGCCGGTCTCCTCTGGAGTGCTCTGCCAAACAATCCTGACGGTGAGATCTCTCATCGTGCGGCGCTCCTCAATTACTGCACGGCTCATCCAGATAGTTACGTAATCGTGGACGAAGCCTACGCTGAGCTCTGTGCCGAGTCCGTGACGCTCCTAGACGAAGTGGCGCATCACCCCAATCTGATCCTCGTTCGTTCGCTGACCAAGAGCTTCGCGCTCCCAGGCATACGTCTCGGCTACATCGTCGCTCACCCCTCGCTACTGGCTCGCTTAGAGCCCCTCCGCTCGCCCTGGAGTGTCAATGCCCTTGCCCTAGAGGCTGGTGCTTACATTTGCCAGCATTACGACCGGTTACTGCCTGACGCCACGGGCTTAGTGCGGGAGTCGCAGCATCTCGCTCATGAGGTGGCGCAGATCGCAGGCATCTCGCTGATACCCAGCCCCACACCCTACTTCCTCGCTTGTCTAGATGAGGGGCGCGGCACCGCAGCCCAGCTCAAGGAGTACCTTGTCAAGCAACATGGCGTTTTGATCCGTGATGCGGCCAATTTCCGCTCTCTTTCGTCTCGCCACTTCCGCCTCTCGGTGCAGTCGCCCGAAGCTGGTCAGGTGCTACTCCGAGGTTTGTCAAGCTACTTATAGTATGTACCCGCTACTCTTCGGACTCCTCCTCGACCTGCTCCTCGGCGATCCACGCTGGGCGCTCCATCCGATACGACTCTTCGGCCAGCTCATCGCATGGGGCGAGCGTTGGCTCAACCATCCGCCCCATCAGAAGGCAAAAGGCACGCTCCTCGCCCTCATACTCGTGCTGGGCGTCTGGGGCTTTTTCTTTGCTATCGAATGGCTCCTGGCGGACTATCGTTACGTCCTATTGGCTTGGCAAACGGTTTTCTTCTTCTTTGCTATCTGTCCGCGAAGCTTGATCGGCGAAGCCTTGGCAGTAGAGCGCTACGTGGTGGCTGGTGATCTCGAGGGAGCTCGCAAGCGTCTCTCCTGGATCGTGGGTCGTGACACCTCGCAGCTCACCTTTGCGC
>CAMPUN010000277.1 GCA_946997275.1 uncultured Porphyromonas sp. | reverse complement strand
CAGATTCCCATTGAAGGCGGGCGTGCCAAAGGGTGGCAGATCTGAGAGACCCTGCTCCCACTCGCTGCGCTCGTAGACGAGCGAGACGTAGAGTATATCTACCTTGTCAGCTTGATAAGCTCGCTGTAGTATCTGGTCGTGAGCCACTTCCTCCAGTAGATGCGTACAGCGATCACATCCCGGGGTGTAGAAGATGACCACCTTGGGCTTGCTACGTAGTGCGTAGAGCGTTGTGTCTGCAAAGGTGTACCCCTCAGCTGCTGGCTGTGCCAGGGTTATGGCAAAGTCCGAGGCGGGTGTGCCTACTCGGTTTTGCGACACGATAGAGAGCATGTCCTTATAGATCACCTGGTCTACATACTCTACCTGTGGCGCCGTGGTGGCCCACTGCAGGGCTTGGATATAGAGGTTGTGATTCTTCAGCGGTGATCCGCTCTCATAGAAGTACTTGGTGTAAAGCCGCAACGCCTCACTCAGCGCTTTGCCACGCATCAGCTTCAGCGGACGGAGTAGATCCTCCTGCGTGACACTTCCTGCGGGCATGTTGCTATATACATATAGGTAGTCTACAAGTCCCTGCTCCATAGCTGCGGAGTCAACAACCTGCTCCATGGCGGCCTCTGGCCAGCGATCGAAGAAGTGCTCCAGAGCATACTGAGCCCGCTGTAGAGGTTCCCGCACATTCTCGGGAATCTCTACCATCGGATAGGGCTGCGCTGTCACTTCGTTGACCCGCGTCGTGTCCACGACTTCGAAGGAAGCCTCCAGCGGCACAGGTGTCTGAGCATGTTGCTTGCCAGTAGCGCTACAGGAGAAGAGCGCTAGGGTGAGCAGTAGGGTCGTAGAGATCAGTTGTAGGAAGTGAGGCATATAGCTCTTTCTATGAATGGTAGTAAGTGAGTAAAAAAAGAGACGCATCACGCCCTGAGAGAGTTCAAGAGCGTGATGCGTTTGGGGATGAGAGACTACTTCAGCGTACCTGCCTTAGCCTCTTCGATCATCTTCTGGCTAGGTAGGATGAAGACCTCTACACGACGGTTCTTGCGCTTACCCTCAGCGGTTGCGTTCGTGTCTACAGGCTCATGGCTACCACGTCCCTCGTACTTCATACGTGTAGAGGAGACACCCTGACCCTCGAGGAAGTCGCGGACGCTCTTAGCGCGATCACGTGAGAGCGGATCATTGATACGATCATTGCCCGAGCTATCGGTGTGACCGATGATCTCTAGGACGGTGTCATGGTTCTTATTTAGGTTCTCTGCAAACTTACGCAGATCATTGCGTGAAGAAGAGCTTAGCGTGCTCGAGCTGGTGTTAAAGAGTAGACCGCTGTCGAAGACCACCTTGATAGCCTGACCCTCGTTAACAGACTCGACCTGCGTACCCTCGGGTAGCTGCTGCTCGAGCTCCTTCTTCTGCTTGTCCATGCGGTTGCCGATGAGGGCACCAGCAGCACCGCCTACGACGGCACCGATGGCTGCACCAGCGCCCGTATTGCCTGCCACCTTGCCGATACCAGCACCGAGGCCAGCGCCTACAGCTGTTCCAGCGCCTGCACCGAATAGTGTTTGATTCATGTCCCCGCAACTAGATAGCGATAGAGCCACGGCTACGATGCCTGCTGTGATAGATAGTTTGTTCATAGTTTCTGTGATATTTGAGTTAGTAAATGTGTTGTTAGTGTGTATGTATCTAAGCTTTGACCTTAAGCCTTACTACTGAAGTAACGCATAAACTGCGAGCGCATGTAGAGCTCTTGGTCTGACTGCTTAGAGGCGTTGAGATTACCTCTAAACTCGTCGATAGATCTGTATCCATGCTGAGTCATCCACTGTGTGAGCTCCTCGAGCATCTTCGTCAGATAGGGGACCCCGTGCTGATAAAGTGCGGAGACAACCTGTACGGAGCTAGCCCCGACGAGGAGACTCTTGACGATGCCGGCATAATCCATCACACCGCCCGAGGATGAGACAGCGAGCTGAGGGAGCTTGCCAGTGAGGAGCCCCGTGTACTTCAGCGTGTTGTACAGCTCGTGGCCTGTCGAGATGACAGGTCCCTGGACGATCTCTAGGGTCTCTATATTGATATCGGTCTGCCAGCTCTTGTTAAAGCAGGTCAAGCCCTTGACGCCACTCTTGACCAGCTCCTGTGCTAGGTAAAGGATATTGGTAAAGCGGTCTGAGATCTTGAAGACGACCGGTATCTGCACCGTACGGGTGATCGAGATCGCTAGATCTACCAGCTCCTGCTCCAGATCACTGCCACGCTGTGCGGGGTCCGTCTCGATGCGCATCACGTTGAGCTCGAGCGCGTCTGCACCTACCTCCTGTATGCTCTTAGCAAAAGCCTCCCACTCGCCACCGCGATAGCAATTGATACTGGCGATGACAGGGATGTCGATAGCCTGCTTAGCCTCACGGATCAGGTCTAGATACTTATCTACCTCATGCTGGCGCGTGTAGTGAAGCATGTAGTCCAGCCCCTCAGGATAAGAGGTGGCCATCTCGGCCTCAGCCTGCAAAGCTGTCGCCTCTATCTGCTCCTCAAAGAGTGACTTAAGTATGACTGCGCCTGCGCCAGCCTGTGCTAGCGCCTTAACCTGCTGGAGTGAGGCTGTGAGACCCGAGCTGCCAGCTATGATTGGATTGCGGAGGGCGATGCCTCCGTAGTGTGATGTCAAGTCCACCATGCTATTTGTGCTATGTTACTACTCGCAAAGATACAAAATAACCTCGATTGCACCATCGTTTGGTCAATTCAAAAAGTTGTCGTACCTTTGCATCACCAAAACGCAAGAAGAATGGTGCCATAGCTCAGTTGGTAGAGCAAAGGACTGAAAATCCTTGTGTCCCCG
>CAMPUN010000276.1 GCA_946997275.1 uncultured Porphyromonas sp. | reverse complement strand
ATGCACCGCAAAGGTACATAATATATTCTAATCCCAACTCATAAGTGTGGTCAGAAAAATGGGCATCCTTCGTAGGAAGGCCCGACGAGTATAGTGATAGGTGCTCTAGAAGGCGTTGAGACAAGCAGTACAAGCGAACTTCGCGACTTCGATCACATTGACACGTCCTATTCCCTCCGAGGAAATCCGAAATCCCCACGGAGCAAACGAAAATTCTCCACGGAGGGGTGAAATGATACTTCGGAAGAATGAAATGAAACTTCGGAAGAATCAAATGATAAGTCCGAAGAATTTTCCCGTTCCTCGGTGGAAGACGAAAAGGCACCACCGAGGAATTGTTTGATTTCCTTGATGGTGCCCTTTAGAGTGCTAATGCCTATGGTGCGACTGGTGCGACTGGCACGATAGGCGGTGCGGGATGTTACCTCTTGACAAACTTGTAGGTGGCGTCTCCTAGCTGTACGATGTAGACTCCTTGTGGTAGGTAGCCTACGTAGATAGAGCCGTCCTCCTGGTCGTACAGTTCGCTCAGGAGCTCTTCGCCAGTTACTGCATAGACTCTGAGTAGGGTAGCGGGTGTATCCTCAGCTAGACGTGCGTAGAGACGCTGGTCTGCGGCGTTGTAGTAGATAGCTGTCTCCTCAGTCGTGGGCTGTGCGACAGCGGTCGTCTTCCTACCAGTGTATGGCTGCGGATCGCCAGCATTGCCAGACATAAGCTCCCATTTCTTGCCGGTAGCTATCTGTACCTGCACATCGGTGATGTCGTTTTTCTCATCAACTTCTGCTGTATCAATGGCGATGAATCGTCCTGCAGCTGGGAAGTTTGCATCCAGTAGCTTGAACTTAGGGATAGACTCTACAACCACCTGCATAGCATGCTCATCGATTGCATTGATGGAGATGTCAGCGTACTGAAGCTCCTTACAAGCTGAGAAGTCTAGCTTGGTAAGTTTATTCTCAAAGGCGATGAGGTCTCGTAGCTTAGAAGCTTTCGTCAGATCAAGCTCTGTGAGCTTATTCATCTCGCAGTAGAAGCGACGTATCTTCGGATTATGAGAGAGATCAACCTTCTTAAATCCACAGCGCGCTAGATTGATATACTCCAGATTGGTGTTCTTAGAGAAGTCTGGATCGTTTAGCCCGCTGATGCCCTTGATGGTAAACATCTTTAGCTCGGGAAGACCAGAGAGGAAATCAATTGAGGAGAGCTTCTTGTTGTTATTGAGGTTCAGCTCCTCTAGTAGCGGATTCTTAGACAGATCTAGTGTGGTCAGATTATTACCTCCGAGGTGTAGCTGCTTGAGGTTGGGATTGTGAGAGACATCTAGCGACTCCAGTCCTATTAGGTCAGCCTTGAAGACCTCTAGATTAGGTAGCATAGAGAGATCTACGGTCTTGAGCTTACGATTCTCACTGCACTGTATCTCAGTCAGCTCGGGGCACTTAGAGAGGTCTAGTGAGGTGAGCTCCATCTTTTCGCAATAAAGCTTTTTGAGCTTGGGATTGTGCGTTAGATCTAACTTGGTGATCTTATTGAGACTGATATAGATCTCTTCTAGCTCGGGACAATTAGATAGATCTATCGCTGTGAGCTTGCAGAAAAACGCACCGAGCTCCCGTAGCTTACTATTCTTAGAGAGATTTAGACTAGCGATACTTGTTGCGGAGCAATAGAACTTCTCTAGATCAAGCTGCTTGGAGACGTCAATCCTTGAGATGCCCGTCTGGTAGCACCATAGCTCCTTGAGCGTAGTGATCTTGGAGAGATTGATGTAGGTGACAGCTGTCTTATTGAGATTGAGGTAGGTGATAGGACCGTAGATAACGGCCTTCTTAAGATTCTTAGGAAGGTCGATCACCTGCTTTCCTATGGGAATCTTCTCATTGTCTTGGCACACGCCATCGACGTTTAGGTCTACCCAGCAACCGTCCGTGGGGGCAGTGACGCCCATGATGAGCGCGTTGTTTTCATTTGCCTTGTCAAACAAGAGCGTGATACTTGGCTCTGTGAGGGGTGTCTGAGCCTGGGTCTGTGATACTACTCCTAGCAGAGCTATGGCGAGGAGTAGGAGTAAAGTGTAGTTTTTCTTCATATGATCGAGTGTATGTGTATAGTGAGATGGTACGCACCCCGTTTGATCAGGGAGGTACATCTCAAAGGTACGAAAAAAGTGGGATAGAGCCTCTTAAGCCTCTGCGACTAGGCGCGCTTACGGTAGGTGAGGATGGCGGCGGTGGCGTTGACCACGGCAAAGACGGAGAGCGCCGTCAGCTCGCGCCACAGCTCGGTGAAGCCGACCGGCTTGAGGTAGTAGGTTCGCATCAAGATATTGTAGTGCGTGAAGGGGTGCGACACGGCCAGGGCACGTGCCCACGACGGCATTCCCTCGATAGGGGTGAAGAGCCCGCCGAGGAGAACGAAAAACATCATGACGAAGAAAAAGGAGAACATCGCCTGCTGCTGTGTATGCGCAAAGTTGGTGATGAGCAGTCCCAGTCCGCTCATAGCGAGGACGTAGAGCATGGTAGCCACCATCATCATCCCCATATTACCGTGAGGCCACAAACCATATAGGAGCCTCACGATCGGTAGCGATATGAGTGCCATACCGACAGATATCACTAGATAGGGAAGCGCCTTGGAGAGCATGAAGACGAGCGGGTGGATTGGCGTGACGTTCATCTGCTCGATGGTGCCGATCTCTTTCTCCTGCACCATGTTGAGCGCTGGCAAGACAAAAGCTGTGATTGTAATAAGCATGGCGACGAGACCAGGGATGATGTAGTTCTTGTAGTTGCCTTCAGGATTGTAGCGATTGACCTCGACGATGCGGATCGGTATGGTGGCTAGCTCCTCT
>CAMPUN010000275.1 GCA_946997275.1 uncultured Porphyromonas sp. | reverse complement strand
CACAGTTGGGGAGCCAACCCCAACTGTGTACTATTTCAGGAGAGGACACCTTTCAGTCTCTCCAGGTAGGAGTTTAGCCTCCCAAACAGACTTCCTCTTTAGGACAAGCGAAGGTGCAGACGCGAGAATTCACTTACAGGAGCGTGCGCAGGACAGCTCCATCGATGACCGTGATGCACAGATAGTGCTGTGTCGCATCTCCCAGCTCGATCGTAGAGAGCTGCGAGGGGTGTGTGGCGGTAGCTATGAGAGCTCCCGACATGTCGTATAGATAGAGGGCGAAGTCGGTCGGAGCGTAGTCACGCGGGTATAGGTTGAGGCGCTCTCCTGTGCGAACGATCCGTGTCTGTGTCGCCTCAGGTACGCTGGAGATCCCGTTGTATCTGCCTGGCCATGTGTCTAGTAGGTCCACCTGCCATCCCTTCGTGACGGCTAGCTGTGCATTAGGCGTCTGGGCCAGCGGATTCCTCTTGATGAGTAGCCACTTCTTCCACCAGGCTGTACGCTCGCTGGCCTGGATCTCATGGATGTCTGGTAGCGTCTTGAGTATGGTCTCTAGAGCTGAGTCAGACAGCTGGCACCCATCTAGAAATAGCGAGAAGAGCTTCGGTACGGGACGAATGTCTAGTTTCTGAATCGGATTGTCCGTGAGCCACAAGAGGTAGAGCTCAGGGCAGTGAGATAGGTCTAGCTGTGAGAGCTTGTTGTAGGAGAGTAGTAGCTCCTTGATGCCCTTGACGTGAGATAGGTCTAGCTGTGACAGTTGGTTCCCCTCAGCAAAAAGGTAGTCGAGCTGTTCCACTGGGCTAAGGTCCAGTTGCTGGAGCTTATTGTTACTGCATCGGAAGTCTTTGAGCATGGGAATCCCAGCGAGGCTGATGGAGGTCAACTCATTATCCTGAACCTCCAACCGATCTAGCTGAGGCAAAAGAGGGAGTGAGAGGGAGGTTAGCCCATTGTGGTTGAGGAATATCTGCCGTAGCTCGTCCTTGGCGCCCCAAGTGACATTGACTCCAGGAATATTGGAGAGATTGAGCACTCTGAGGTCGCTGTGCGGAGTGAGATCCCAGGAAGTGATCTGCGTCTCTTGGGCAAAGATTTGCTGGAGAGCCTCATTTTGTGAGATGTCTAGCTGAGTCAAAGGATTGCCCTCGCAATGGATTACGGTGAGCTTCTTGAAGTGTCGCAGATTCAGTGACGAGATCTTGTTGTACTCGCATCGCAGTGCCATAAGGCTCTGGACAGGAGATAGATCCAGTGTCTTAAGCTGATTGTTTTGACAGACCAGCATGTCTAGGAGAGGCGCGTTCCTCAGGTCTAGCTCCGAGAGACGATTGGCAGCCACGTTGAGCTCCATCAGTCGGAAGCAAGGGGTGATGTCTAGTCGGCTGAGAAGATTGTTCTGACAGTAGAGGAACTTGAGCCCTCGTAGCTGAGAGAGGTCCAGGCTGTCCACTTGCTGGTTCCTCTGCTCATTGCCTACATAAAGGGATAGTATACCCTCGGGAGCTTCACTCCAGATGCGTATCCAGCCATCACCCTTGACCTGACCTTGGATACCATCGATCCCATAATTGTTGGACTCGTAGTCCACTCGCTCGCCATCACCCCAGTCGATAGCAATCGGCTGGCGACAGTGGATCCCTAGTGTGAATGTGCTACCCCCTGGTAGGGTCGTGTGTATCGTGATGGCTGGCGTCTCCTGAGCCAGTGCCCCAGCCGTGGTGAGGAGCAAGAGGCTCAGGAGGAATAGTATAGTCCGTCTCATAGATTATCTCTGCTGCAGGTTACTCTGTGGGTAGGAGCTCCCCGCGAGGAGCAAAGTCTAGGACTACGATCTTGTCTACCTCAATCCCTAGATCTCCGCCTGTGCTAGGCATAATTGAGAGGTCGTACTGATCGCCCTTGCTAGAGAGGAATGTTCCCTCATCGCCAGCTATGGGGGCTGTATAGCCACTATTTTTCAGACTTGTTATAAAGCTCTCCGTGAGTGAGATCTTGCCGTCAGCCTCTTGAAATACCTCATCGTAGTTGTCCATCACGGCCCAGTACTCGTTGAGCTCTCCAGCGCCATCCTTTGAGACGAAGTAGATACGCATGATCATCGGAGACTTATTGACCCTGTACACATACATATACTCTTCACCTTGAGAACCTGACAGGTCGCTGTCAAGGGTTGTCCCCGCAGATGCTTCATAGGCAGCTATCTGATCCTTGTTAGAGCCAAAGGGTACGGGACTCTCTGGGATTGCAGAGCTTGCGCCTGTTCCTGATGACTTCAGAGTCTTCACCGTCTGCTTGTGCAGCGGAGTTGTCACACGTCCAGTCTCGTCTAGTCCGAAGACGCAGATGTAGTACTCAGTCTCACCATCGAGCCCCTCTTCGGTGTGGGTCGCAGCTCCCCGTTTGAGGATCTCTTTTAGATAGTCGGTGAACTCCTTCCCGTTCTCCTTTGCGATCGTGCGTAGAGACTGAATCTTGTTGTCTAGATAAGCTTGATCTGTAGAGAAAGTGTTGTCGTAGTGAGCCTTATTGTCCAGCCCGACGTAGTAAGTCGTCTTGCTGTCAGAGGGTACGACCGACAAGGTGACTGACGAAGCGGTCGCCGACACATCCTTGACCTCAAAGGTTGTAGGAGCAGGCGCCTCCACAACTGCAAAGCGGATGCTATCCATCTGGGAGATGTCAAACGTTTGCTTGACGACTTGTTGATTCTGATCGTGAGAGTAGATGACCATTTGCTCGGGGGTGTCGTTTTGAGCCGAGAGCGAGTAGCTTAAGGTCAGGAGGGTCAGAAACCCGCCAAGGAGAGACCGCAGTAAGGATCGTGTCATAGGTTTGTTTAGTGGTTTTTAGAGAGTTAGTCGTAGGAGAG
>CAMPUN010000274.1 GCA_946997275.1 uncultured Porphyromonas sp. | reverse complement strand
GTCGCCCGCAGGTGGTTGGTCATAGCGACGTAGTTTTGTCGTGTCAGCTGGTTCATCGCTTGGCGAAAGTCTCTGGCGTAGCGCTCGGGCTGTGCTGATCGAAAGAAGCGACACTGGCTCCCCTCGTGGTAATTGGGGTGGTGCGGGTTGATCTGCCGAAGCGTTGCAGCCGTGCGGGTTAGCTCGGTGGCGACATATGCGTGCAGGCAGTTGGTGCGCTCTGAGCAACTCTCAGAGGTACAGATAAGGTAGTCTGCAGGTATCTCTGCATTGACGGGTTGTGCTGTCATACTGTTGTGATGATTTAAAGGTTAATCGTTGAGCGGTTAGCGAGCCTAGGGCTTCTAACGCAATCCAAAGGTACAAAATCTCTCGCTTTTCGGAGAAGACCCGTTTTCGAACTGGATGAAAATCCATTTTCATCCAGGAAGAAAATCCATTTTCATGCGGGAGAAAATCCATTTTCATGCGGGAGAAAATCCATTTTCATAGGGAAGAAAATATAGAGAGCTATGGGGCTATGCCCTTTTTCGCTAACTTTGCTGACGTATGAAGGGTGATCCATTTGATATTCGCGAGGAGCGTACGCCCCCGCAGAGCTTGTCTGATCTACAGCAGGAGGAGCAGTTGCGCCCCTCCTACTTCGACAGTTTCCGAGGTCAGGGACATGTAGTGGACAATCTGAAGGTCTTCGTCGAGGCGGCTCGTCGCCGTGACGAAGCGCTTGACCACGTCCTCCTCTACGGTCCTCCTGGACTGGGCAAGACGACTCTCTCGCACATCATCTCGCACGAGCTAGGAGTCGGCATGAAGATTACTTCGGGACCTGTCTTGGAGAAGGCGGGAGACTTAGCGGGATTGCTCACTTCGCTAGAGCCTCGTGACGTGCTTTTTATCGATGAGATCCATCGTCTGAGCCACACCGTGGAGGAGTATCTCTACTCGGCTATGGAGGACTTTCGGATCGATCTGATGATCGACAAAGGGCCAGGAGCGCGCTCCATACAGATAGACCTCAACCCCTTTACACTAGTGGGAGCGACCACGCGCAGCGGTCTGCTGACGGCTCCGCTGCGGGACCGCTTTGGCATCAACCTACATCTAGAGTACTACGACGTGGATACGCTCACGGACATCGTGCTGCGCTCGGCTCGCATACTAGAGGTGCCGTGCGAGGAGGAGGCCGCTCGGGGTATCGCTCTGCGTAGTCGTGGCACGCCTCGTATCGCCAATGCCCTCCTAAAGCGGGTGCGAGACTTTGCGCAGGTCAAGGGCAACGGGGTGATCGATAGCAATATTACGACGGTGGCGCTCGAAGCGCTACACATAGATAAGCATGGGCTGGATCATACGGATCACAAGTTGCTGAAGACCATCATCGATAAGTTTGACGGAGGTCCCGTCGGACTGACCACCATAGCCACGGCGATGGGCGAGGACCCCGGCACGATCGAGGAGGTGTATGAGCCATTTCTCATTCAGGAGGGCTTCATACAGCGTACTCGTACGGGACGGCAGGCGACACGCTTGGCGTATGCTCACTTGGGGCGTACCTATCGGCAGGATTTGCCTCCAGAGGTGTCGCTCTTTGACTAACTAAAAGCCTTTTCTCCCTGCGCCATGTCTTCACTAGAGATGCAAGCCTCAGAGTTAGTAGCTAAGCGGTACACGCTGACGGAGCTACTAGGATCGTTGCAGCGCTGCATTGACCACTATTACAATCGGCTCTACTACGTGACGGGCGAGGTGAGTGGCTACCGTGGACGCAGTCAGCGGGGGCATTGCTACTTTAACCTAATAGACAAGGTGTCGGACCCGCTGCACCCAGAGGCGGGTGGGGGAGAGCTATCGGCGCAGATCTCGGCCGTGATATGGGCTAGTCGCTTCAATCAGATCGCGCAGCACTTCCAGCAGGTGACGGGGCAGCCGCTCACGGACGGGATCAAGATATTGGCACTCGTGGAGCTCAAGTACGATCCACGCTACGGGCTACAACTAGACGTACAGGACATCGATCCGAGCTACACACTGGGCGAGGTGGCACGACAGCGACGTGAGACGCTCCAGCTCCTAGAGCGTATGGGGCTGATGGAGCGCAACAAGCAGCACCCGATGCCGAGACCTTTGCGACGCATCGCCATCATCTCCTCGCCGACGGCTGCTGGCTACCAAGACTTCACGAGACATCTAGAGGAGAGTGCGGTAGCTCCTTTTATAGAGAAAGCGCTCTTTAGAGCCACAATGCAGGGCAAGAGTGCGCCGCAGTCTATCGTCGCAGCACTCGAAAGGGTGCGCCAGCACGAGACGCTCTTTGACCTTGTGGTCATCATACGAGGCGGGGGTGCCACGGCTGATTTGGGCACTTTCGACGACTTCGGAGTAGCTCGTGCAGTGGCGGAGTTTTCGCTCCCTGTGTGGAGCGGCATTGGGCACGATCGGGACGAGAGCGTCGTGGACCTAGTTTCGCACAGAGCCTTCAAAACCCCTACGGCAGTGGCTACCGCTGTGATCGATGCTTGGTGCGCAGAGTACACGCTCCTCGAGGAGGCGCATCAGCGACTAGAGCGATCTTGGCTGGAGGCGAGACAGATGGCGCAGACGGGGCTGGAGCGCTTGGCTCAGCTGCTCCGCCAGACGACGCTAAAGCAGCTACACCGTGAGGAGCGCCAGATGGTACTGCTACGCGAGCAGCTCTCCGTCTCTCCTCGTACGCTACTGCACAATCAGCACACGCTACTGGAGTCACAACGAGAGCGCTTGGCAGGCGCTGCGCGTTATCTGCCGAAGAGCTATCGGCACGAGTGGGATACGCTCTTGAGTCTCTTCAGGCATCGCTATGCGAGTTACCTCACGGCTCAGCTCAACGAGTGGCAAGCTAGACAG
>CAMPUN010000273.1 GCA_946997275.1 uncultured Porphyromonas sp. | reverse complement strand
CGACGTATCTCATCCATTCGAGAGCTATTCATGTCGCTAAGGTACGAAATTAGAGGTTAGAAGTTAGAGATTAGAGATTAGAAGTTCGGTCATTCAGATGGCTCCGATAGCTCCGATCACTCTAGCCAAGAGCTAGCTCGCTTCCCCCGAGGAAATCGGAAATCCCCAAGGAGAAAACGAAAATCCTCCACGGAGGGGCAAAATGAAACTTCGGAAGAATGAAATGAAACTTCGGAGGAATGGAATCACAAGTCCGACGAAATCTTCCGCCCCTCACTGGAAAACAAAAAATCCCCACAGAGAAATCTGGAATTTCCTCTGTAGGGATCAGGATGTATAGACACAATATCTTCGGCTTTAGGCACTTTCGCCCAGCACCTTAAGGCAACTATTGGCCGATCTGCACAGCCATAAAAGTTCGCGAACACTGTTTTTTTGTATCTTCGCTTCTGAAGGATGTGAGTGTATCCTCTGTTACATCTAGACATTCACCAAACAAACACAAAACCTCTATGGTTCAAACAATTACTCAATTACGCAGAGCCTGTATAGTTAGCTGTGCTATGGCACTCTGCTCACTAGGGCTGACTGCTCAGAATGCTGAGCTGGTCAAGCTATCGCTCCATCAGCCAGAGCAACCAGAGCTCAGAGCTGATGCGACCACTACCGCTGGAGAGGTATCTATCCCTGCCGATGAGAAGCAAGCTCTCATCGACATCTACAACAGTCTCGACGGTGCTAACTGGGAGCCCAAATACAAGCGCTGGGATCTAACTGCCAATCCTGATACCTGGAGTGGTGTCACGATCCGAGACGGACACGTCGTGGGGCTCGCTATAGATCGTCTTAAAGCTAAGGGCGAGGTGCCAGCCTCTATCGCTAATCTGACTGAGCTAGAGACCTTCATGTGCTACTCGAATCAGATAACCAAGTTCCCAGATCAGCTCTTTACTATGAAGAAGCTAAAGAAGTTCGTTGCTGACCTGCAGAATTTCGGTGATACGCGTACACTGACGCAGGAGTTCCCAAAGAAGGTAGATCTGCCAGCCATGGAGGCCTTCTCGATGGCAAATAATGCCCTGACGGGATCTCTGCCGAGTGATATGAATATGCCTAAGTTGAAGCACTTAGGACTCCAGGACAACAAGCTCACGGGCAGTGTCCCCGAGATCTTGACAAAGTGTGCAGACCTAGAGATTCTCTATCTCCACATGAACAACCTCTCAGGTGATATACCCCAAGACTGGACAGCCTGCACGAAGCTCAAGCACTTTGTCTTTGAGAAGAATCCTCAGCTCGGAGGCACCTTCCCCACTTCACTGACTAAGCTGACCAACCTAGAGGCTATCTCCATCCAGATGACCTCCATCGGAGGTGAGATCCCCTCAGACATTGGTAATCTAACCAATATGAGCCAGTTCTTTCTCACCGGCTCTAAGATGAGCGGTGCCATCCCTGAGAGCATAGGCAAGCTAACCAAGATGACGATGATGGCCTTTGGCGACTGTCACTTCACGGGTCCGCTGCCAGCTAGCCTAAGCAACCTGACGAATCTAACGCTCATCAACCTTACGAAAAATCCTATAGGAGGCGAGATACCAGAGTGGCTCTCAAAGCTCTCCAATCTTAAAGATCTCAGAATGGCTAAGTGTAAGCTCACAGGCGAGATACCAGCTAGTCTATTCCCCTCTACTAAGGGAGGAACCGATGGACTGCCCAAGCTGCAGAATCTAGACTTCTCTTACAATGAGCTGACAGGCGAGCTCTCTAAGCAGATCACCAACTGCTCTAACCTAGTACGCATATGGGTCTCACACAACAAGCTCACGGGTAACCCGATAGGGTACTTCACTTACGACAACTTTAACTACCTCGTACAGATCGAGCTCAACGACAACCAGTTCGCTGGAGGTGTCGGGAGCCTATTCACCAATCCCAAGCGTATGCTAACCCGTGTGGACATTTCGAACAATAACTTCTCAGGCCCAATCCTCCCAGAGCCTAGCAACTCTGACTACGGCGTGCTACTAGGCTTCACAGGCGGGAGTGCTATCATCTATGGTAACAAGTTTGTCTTCAGTGACTTTACCAACTTGGAGGGGAATCTACAAATTGGATCAGATGCAGGCAACACACTCGTCTATGCTCCGCAGCAACCGACCACAGAGGATAAGACCGTGGATCTAACTGGTGGTAAGAGCGTGACACTGGACGCTATGCTCGAAGAGCCTGATAACTGGAAGCCAAAAGGTGATTCATTTGTCCCCAACAATTACCAGTGGTACAAGGATGGTAAGGCAATCCCTGGTGAGACCAAGCCGACCTATAGTACTAGCAATAACGGTGTATACCACTGCGAGATCACAAACATTATCGCGCCTAAGCTCACACTCACAACAGGTAAGACGACGATCAAAAACGGTACATCTATCTCTGAGGTAACTAAGCCTGAGCTCCAAATCTCAAGAGATGCTGCCACACTCCATATAGAGGGTGCTCAGGGAGGTGAGCTCTACACGATGGAGGGGGCCTGCATAGCTCGTACCGAGGGCAACACACTATCTATCGAGGGTGTAGCACCAGGCTCTTATCTCATCGTCGTGACTGTCGACAACGTACGTCGCACGGTGAAGTACATCCTATAAAGCGGTTTACACATAAACCCTAGACACGAAAAAAGGAGGCTGTCACACTGCGTGACAGTCTCCTTTGTTCTAACTAACCTAGCTGTTGGCTAGAGACATTAGCGCTACCAGAGGCGCCCTCTAATCTCTAATCTCTAGCCTCTAACCTCTATTTTCGTACCTTTGGGAGTAAATTGATATTGATACGACTATGTCTAGACCTATAGCTCTCATCACTGGCATCACGGGGCAGGACGGCTCTT
>CAMPUN010000272.1 GCA_946997275.1 uncultured Porphyromonas sp. | reverse complement strand
CCCGCAGGGAGCTATCTACTCTCTATCGCAGGAGCTACGATCAAGCTGATACGCTAAGCACCTGAACAGCTATAAAGTAAGCGAAGCCCCATACTCCGACCAAGTGAGTATGGGGCTTTTATCTGCACGCACTGAATGTGTTGCACCTTACGGAAGCATCTACGCTAAGCTTTGCGGTGAGGTTAGGTTGTCGCTTTTTTGTACCTTTGGCACTGCTAACTGAATGCTGTCGCACGAGCGATAGCCACAACGAAATAGAAACATATGCCTGAGATAAATCCAGAAAACATTATCCTCCCCGACTCAACGGCTCTCACGAAGGAAGAGATCGTCGATAGTATCGTCAACTTCAACCTGGCTGACACCCTCGGATCATGGGTCGATAAAGCACTTGACATAGGTATCCGCGTACTGCTGGCGCTCGTCATATTCTATATCGGTCGCTGGCTGATAGGTCTTATCATGAAGGGCATCACCCGACTCCTTGACAGGCGTGTCGAGGCGCTTGGCTTGCGGCACTTCGTCCGATCGATAGCTCGTGCGGGGCTCTGGATCTTACTGGTCATTGTAGTGATCAATATCCTTGGCTTTGCAGCTGTATCCTTCGCTGCCTTGCTTGCTTCTCTCGGTGTGGCTATCGGTATGGCACTCTCTGGTCAGTTGCAAAACTTCGCTGGTGGAGCTATCATCCTGATCACACACCCCTTCCGCATTGGCGACTACATTGTTTACCAAGATGTCGAGGGTACGGTACAGGATATCGGTATCTTCCACACCTCTATCACCACTACGGACAATACAAAGATCTACCTGCCTAATGGTAATCTGAGCACCAACATCATCAAGAACACCTCCGAGATGCCTAATAGACGGTGTCAGTGGAAGTTTCTCGTGGACTACGACGTACCTTTCGAGCGTGCCAAGGGAATCCTTCTCACGGAGCTTCTCAAGGATCCGCGCGTGCTACAGGATCAAGGGGTGCTAGCTGTCATCTCTGACATGACGGAGAGCAACTATACGATCATGATCCGCGTGTGGTGTACTAATGACAATATGTGGGATCTCTTCTGGGACTTCAACGGTAAAGCTACCGAGCTCTTTGCGGGCGAAGGCTTCCCACGTCCATACTCCAAGGTTGAGCTACGTAATAGCACTCCATATAATAAGGAGACCAAGTCTGACGACTAGTCTCTTGTGTCTCGCTTTTTAACTCTATTCATCGGCTCCTAGAGAGCCCTTGTCTGATTCGTATGAATATATCTTTCAACTGGTTACAGCAATACCTACCTCGTCTAGAGGGTTCTAATCCAAATGAAGTGGCGGAGACGCTCACGGCCATCGGTCTCGAGGTGGCTGGCGTCGAGCAGACGGAGTCTGTACGAGGCGGTCTGCGTGGTATTGTCATAGGACGCACGCTCACGTGCATCCCCCACCCTAACTCCGACCACCTGCATGTCTGCACGGTTGATCTCGGCGAGGAGGAGCCTGTGCAGATCGTCTGTGGAGCGCCCAATGTGGCTGCTGGTCAGACGGTCGTCGTCGCTACTGTCGGAACCACCCTATACGGACCCGATGGCGAGCCTTTTAAGATCAAAAAGTCCAAGCTACGTGGCGAACCTAGCATGGGTATGATTTGCTCGCAAGTGGAGATAGGCATGGGGGCTGACAGCTCTGGCATCTGGGTGCTAGAGGATGAGACGGTGCGGCCTGGGACACCTGCGGCTGACTACTTTGACCTAGCCAGTGACACCGTCATAGAGATAGACATAACGCCTAACCGTGTCGATGCGACCTCGCACTATGGCGTGGCGCGTGACCTAGCAGCTTACTACTCCTATCGTGAGGGTCAGGTAATCCGTGCGGAGCGTCCTACCTTGACGAAGCCTCAGCCGGTTGATGCGAAGGCACCTGCCATACAGGTTGAGATGGAGGTCTCCGCTGAGGATTGTCCTCGCTACCAGGGGGTGACAATACGTGGTCTGAAGTGTGTCGAGAGCCCAGACTGGCTCAAGGAGCGACTACAAAGCATCGGCCAGCGTCCCATCAATGCGGTGGTTGATGTGACCAACTTCGTCTTGCACGAGATCGGGCAACCGCTACACGCCTTTGACGCTCAGAAGATTGCTGGCGGGAAGCTTCGCATAGCTCATCTCCCTGCTGGCACGCCTTTTACCACCTTGGATGGTGTAGAGCATAAGCTCACAGGCATGGAGAATATGATCTGCGACAGCCAGCTCACACCGCTTTGTATCGGTGGCGTGATGGGCGGACTGGACTCGGGCGTGACGATGGAGACGACAGACATATTTATAGAGGCGGCGAACTTCAATCCGACGATCACACGTCGCGCTGCTAGAAGTCACGGGCTGAGCACCGACTCCTCCTTCCGCTTTGAGCGTGGACTAGATCCCGAGGCGACTGACTGGGCGCTCCAGCGTGCTGTATCTCTTATTCAGGAGATCTGCGGAGGCACCATAGCTGGTGAGACGGTGGATCACTATCGTATGCACCTAGATCCAGTAGAGTTGACAATCTCCACGGACTATGTCTCTCGGGCTATCGGTCGTGACCTGACGGCAGAGCAACTACAGCTCATCTTAGACGCTCTAGAGATGTCGCCTAAGGCTGTGGAGGGCGGAGCTTTTGACATCTCTGTGCCTCGTTATCGCTACGATGTGACACGTCCAGTGGATGTCGTCGAGGAGGTACTGCGCATCTACGGTTACAATGCCGTCCCGCTATCGGGTTATGTGCATGCGAGTCTCTCTAAGCAGAGCGACCAAGACCATATCTACCACGCTCAGCTCAAGCTTTCGGAGCTACTCACAGGCTTTGGCTATCGGGAGATATTGAACAATTCGCTCACCTCTCGGCAATACTTTGAGGGGCAAAAGGCTTTTGACCC
>CAMPUN010000271.1 GCA_946997275.1 uncultured Porphyromonas sp. | reverse complement strand
CTTTGGCGCGTTAATGAGCCTTTTACTAGATATGCATACGCTTCACTGCTCTTCACTTAGATGGTTGATAATCTTGATGATACTCGTGCCTAGCTACGTAGCCGGGTCTGATGTCGCCCTGTGGGATATACCCCCTACGGGACGCCGTGTGACGGTCGTACCCTCCTCGGCTGAGCGACAGAAGATCAATCAGCTCTACCAGCAGATGGGACTGGAGGGAAGGCTTTCGTTTGAGGCCTTCAGCCTAGGTGTGCGGGGGTACAATCAGATCCCAAACAAGCATCGCTCACGGCTCACCATTGTGGACTTCTCCAAGCCCTCGACTCAGGAGCGTATGTTTGTCATCGATATGGAGCAGGGCAAGCTACTCTACGCTACGCTCTGTGCACATGGACGTGGTAGCGGAGAGAACTACGCTACCTCTTTTTCCAACCAACCGAACTCACATCAGAGCTCTCTGGGCTTTTACCTAACCAATGAGACTTACAGCGGGAGCAACGGCTACTCGCTACGTCTCGACGGGCTAGAGCGTGGGTACAACGATCAGGCACGGGCTCGTGCTATCGTCGTACATGGTGCCGCTTATGTGAATGATCAGATCATCCGACAGGGTCGTCTCGGGCGTAGCTACGGGTGCCCCGCAGTGCCTCGTGCGCTGGCGCGTCCGATCATCGATGCGATCAAGGGGGGTAGCGTCCTATACATCTACGCCAATCGTCCTGACTACCTCGCTCAGAGCATGGTACCACGCTCCGAGATGGATCCTGCCGTCACCAATCAGGATAGTCGCACGCAACTGATCAACTAGCTCAGCGTCATCATCTGACGATAAGCCTCTATATAATAGTCGTAATAGTGTGTCCAGAGCGCTTGGGAGGCTGTCTTCCGAGCTTGCTTGTAGCACGCCTTCGGGAGTCCTGCGGTAGCTTGCTCTAGGATTGTCGCCAGAGCTTGTGTCACGACTGCGTCGTCATGATCACGACGCGGGATGACCTGCACACCGTGCTGCAGGCTGTCTGTAGCAGGCTCGCCATAAAGCTCTAGGATCGCTTGGCCAAAACCAGACAAGTCGGTCGTCACCGTCGGCACGCCATAGGCGATGCTCTCCAGTGGCGTGTAGCCCCACGGCTCATAGTACGAGGGGAAGAGCGTCAGATCGAGGGCGCTCAGCAGATCATAATAAGGAAGGCCTAGGATGCCGTCGTGACCATCGAGATAGGTGGGCACGAAGATCGGATAGATGCGCTGCGCTGTCGCTCCTCTCTGGAGGAGTGCGCCGAGTCGTCCTGCTAGGGTGTCCTCCCGCAGGTTGTGTAGCCAATGCGTTAAGTAGGGGTACTCTAGCGGGGTCGTGCTACTCTCTGGGCTGGGATCGCTTAGTAGGTAAGCAAGGTCAGCTCTTGGCTCGGCAACCCAAGCGGGAATGAAGAAGTAAAGGATGAGATCTGACGAAAGCTTTGCTTGCTGCTGGAGGAGGCTTTCGAGGGAGGCGACGATGAGGTCGATCCCTTTGTTGCGATACTCGTAGCGTCCCGAGGTAGCCACGAGTGTTGTGCCCTCAGGGTCAAAGGTTTTGCCATAGAGCCGGCTGGCCGCGTCTATTAGTCGCTGGCGCGCTTTCGTCTTAAAGCGACTTGTGGCCAATGCGTGGAAGCCATTCGGCAAGACCACTGGCGTGCGCTCCAAGAGCTGTGTACACTCCAGAGCGGTCACCTTGCTGACCGTCGCAAAGATGGTGGCGGTATGGGCGGCCGCCTTCTCTAGCGCATGCTTCGCCTCGACATGCAGTTCGCTCGCCATCTGGTCTCCGTGGTAGCCAGCGAAGTATCGGTAAAGATCCTTGCCATTGCTACAGATAGAGCGCCCGACGGTCGTAGCGTGGGTGATGAAGAGCGAGCGCAGATTGGGCTGTTGCAGACGATGATAGAGCAAGCCCATGCCAGTGATCCACTCATTATAAATAGCTATCGGCTGACTACCAGGCGACGCGAGCTGAGGGGTCACAGCAAGCAGTGTCGCTGCCGCAGCAACGGCAAAGAGACAGGAATCATCGTAGTCGCCATAGCCGAGGTCGGACTGGATGCCGTAGTGCTGCCACATGAGGTAGTAGAGCTGGTCACGGACTGTTGCGAGCGGTTTGTAGTCCACAAGGATCGTTTGCGCTTCGCCCCCAGGCGTAAGCCAGTAGCCCTGCGTGATCGGTAGCTCCACGCCCAGTAGCGAGATGTGACTGGGCAGGGTGGTGCAAAAGGTCTCCGCACGAAAGTCTACCATCTCCCCCATCGGTCGAAGGCGAGGACCGACGAAAAGAACTTGCTCCGCCCCGTGGCGAAGCATCATTTCGCCCGCTCGTGACGAGAGGACGGTGTAGATGCCACCCACCTTGTTGGCGACCTCCCACGACACCTCTGTAATAAAGTATGCGTCACTCATTGCTTGCAGTGCGCTCTTCTAATGTAACCAGCAGATCATACGCCACACGGCGACAATGCATCGGTAGCTTTTCGGCAGAAACATACGACTCCAGAGCCTCCGTCAGTTTCTCAGGCAAAGGCTTGTCAGGCTGTCGCTTCGTATAGTTTGCGATGGTCAGGAGCGCCACGTAGAGCCTCGACTCATCTGTAGCGTTGCTTAAGACAACCTCCTCCGCCCAGCGAATGGCTAGTGGCGCGTATGATAGGAGGTTAAAGGCGAGCTGCTCCTGTAGCTCCACATTGGTTGCCTTCTCAAGGAAAGCCGCTACGTCTTGCTCCGTAAGTTCCTCACGGGGGAAGAGCATCGTGGAGAGAATCAGCAGCTCCCGCACGGAGGTGTCCCGCAGTGCCTCGGCAAGCTGTCGGGAGGGCTGGTACTGCGCCGCAAGCTCTAGGAGATAGCCTCGTGTCCAGCCCCAGTTGTAGCGGTAGTCCAGTC
>CAMPUN010000270.1 GCA_946997275.1 uncultured Porphyromonas sp. | reverse complement strand
AACGATTTGGTAACGGAACTTCTGCATCAATCCACGCTTTCTGCACTTTACCTCGCAGCGCAAACCACTGAGATATCGTGCAAATCCCTCTCATTTCCATCTACTTACACACAATCCTCTTCCTAATGCCCTTCCCCCTAATAGTTCCTCCGCCTTCCCAAAAACTTTCCAGCGTTGGAACCGAAAAGTTCCAGCATTGGAACTAAAGAGTTCCTCCCTTGGAACTAAAAAGTTCCAAGAAGGGAACTCTTTTTGGAACTCGTATGTGCTAAGGAATCAGTACGATACGAAGAGCACCAACAAGTACTCCGCCTTGGCGATGCACGGATTTCGCAAATCTAAGATGAGTGTCGGCGTGGCGGATATGTGGCGTGATTTGCGTAGCTTTGTGCAGGAAGTTTGAATTTTGAATTGAGACGATATGAAGAATAGACTCTGCGACTTGCTAGGCATTCGTTACCCGATCATCGCGGGCGGTATGGTCTGGTGTAGCGGTTGGCGACTGGCCTCGGCTGTGAGCAATGCGGGGGGACTGGGCCTCCTAGGGGCTGGCTCGATGTACCCAGAGGTGCTACGCGAACATATAGCCCGCTGCCGTGAGGCTACGGATCGACCTTTTGGGGTTAATGTGCCACTGCTCTATCCTGAGATTGATACGTTGATCCAGATCATTATCGAGGAGCAGGTGCCTATCGTAGTTACCTCGGCGGGTAGTCCCAAGCGCTTTACGCCTCTCCTCCATGAGCACGGTATCAAGGTGATGCACGTGGTCAGCAGTACGAAGTTTGCGGTCAAGTGCCAAGAGGCGGGTGTCGATGCGGTGATTGCTGAGGGCTTTGAGGCGGGTGGTCACAACGGTCGTGAGGAGACGACGACGCTGGCGCTGATACCGGCTGTGGCGCGGGCTATTGATCTGCCCCTCGTAGCGGCTGGCGGGATAGCTTCGGGGCGCTCTATCTTGGCGGCTCAGAGCCTAGGTGCTGAGGGGGTGCAGATCGGGACGCTTTTTGCGCTGAGTGAGGAGAGTAGCGCGCATGCAGCTTTCAAGGAAGCGTGCGTCAAGAGTGACGAGGGGGACACGATATTGACCCTCAAGGAGCTCGCTCCGACACGCTTGCTGAAGAACGACTTTTACCAACAGGTGGCTACCCTGCAAGCTCGGGGCGCCTCTGCCGATGAGCTACGAGAGCTACTCGGACGGGCTAGGGCTAAGCGCGGTATCTTCGAGGGAGACCTGGCGGAGGGCGAGCTAGAAATTGGCCAGGTGGCTGCGCAGATAGAAGAGGTGCGGCCGGTGGCTCAAATCTTCGACAATCTTATTGCTGAGTACAATGCGGCTCGTGCGGAGCTACTGGATATGAACTGGACAAATTGCTAAGGGCTATACCTTATATATATGTACGACAAATATACTTACCATCCTTATCGCCATCTGACGGGTGCTGGCGTGGCGTTGATAACTCCATTTCTAGAGAATGGGCAGGTGGACTCGGCTTCGCTGAGCCGTCTGACAGAGCATGTGGTCTCGGGCGGATGCGACTTTGTGGTGCTGCTCGGCACTACGGGCGAGTCGCCTACGGTCGTTTATCCTGAGCGGTTACTACTGATCGATGTGGTGCGACGTACGATCGATGGGCGCTGTCCCCTGGTGATTGGTGTCGGGAGCAATAACACGCAGGACCTGTGCCAGCGTATGAGCGATCCGATCTATGAGAATGTCGATGCGATCCTCTCGGTGGTACCTTATTATAATAAGCCGACGCAGGAGGGGCTGTACCTACACTATATGGCTGTTGCCGAGGCGAGCAAGAAGCCGATCATACTGTACAACATCCCCTCGCGTACGGGTTGCGACCTACAGCCCGAGACGGTGGCTCGGCTACAGCGTGACTCGGCAAAGATCATCGGTATCAAGGAGGCTTCGGGACATGTGGAGCGGATTGGACAGATTCGTGAGCTGTGCCGTCCTGACCTGCTGGTCTACTCGGGCGATGACCACCTGACGAAAGATATCATTCGTGCTGGAGGTGATGGGGTTGTCTCGGTCGTAGCAAACGCTTACCCACAAGCGGTCAAAGCGCTTGTCTCGGCTCTGATTACGGAGCAACGGGAGCAGGCGGATGAGATTGATGCGCTTTTTACGGAGATGTATCAGTTGCTCTTTAAGGAGGGCAATCCTGTGGGCATCAAGGGACTGCTGCACACCATTCATCTCATAGAGACCTGTGCGGTGCGCCTGCCACTCTGCCACGCTACAAAGCAACTCACGAGCCGACTACGTGCGGCACACGAAGAGCTACTCGCCCCTCTGCAGCAGTTAGGAATAGAGCCTAAACTATGATCCTGAGTTCGCTGAGTGTCATCAACTTTAAGAATGTTGCGACGGCAAACTGTCACTTTGCCCCCAAGCTTAACTGCTTCTTCGGGGGCAATGGGATGGGCAAGACCAATCTCCTAGATGCTATCCACTACCTCTCGGTGGTGCGTGGACATCTAGGTACGACTGACCGCTACGCCATACGCCACGGGGCACAGGAGGCAATCATCCAAGGCGAGTACCTATGGGACGATGGGCAGGAGGACAAGATCAGTCTGCGCATCTCTGCCGAGCGGAGCAAGCAACTCTCTCGCAATGGGCGTCTCTACAAGCGTCACAGTGACCATATAGGGCGCTACCCGCTGGTTATCATTTCGCCACACGATCAGAGACTCATACGTGGAGGCAGCGATGAGCGCAGGCGCTCCGTGGACCGTATCCTCTCACAGCAAGACGCGACCTATCTGGCGAATTTGATCAACTACAACAGAGCTCTCGACCAGCGCAACAATATGCTGCGCAACCAGATTCACGAGCCAGCTCTGATGGATATCCTCGAGGAGACCTTAGCAACGACAGGTCTGGCGGTCACGACGATGCGACA
>CAMPUN010000269.1 GCA_946997275.1 uncultured Porphyromonas sp. | reverse complement strand
CTGAACTCGATACCGACCTCTATGATAGACCACATTGAGGTGGTGCCTAATCCAGGCGTTTCGCTAGGACAGCAGATCAAGGGCGGAATCATCTACATCACGCTAAGGACTGAGGCGGGACTTCTCGGCTCGGTGAGTTTGCCGACGCAGTTTGACCAGAGAGGCATTGTCGATGTGGGACCCACGCTCTTCCTACAGTACACCAAGGCTGGTGTCTCGCTATACAACACGCTACGTGGTGGCGGGGGACGCTACACTACGCTGTATGAACGACAAAACAAGTCCCAGGGCGAAGCCTCTAGTCTCGTCACCACGATGAGCGACAGCAAGAAGAGAGACTATGCCGTGCTGGACAATTTCGGCGTTAAGTATCAGATCAATAAGCAGCACACGCTGGGCGTCTTTGGCGGTGTGATATACGACCGTCCCAAGGCGGAGACGCTTCTAGAGGATGGCGCAGGGCAAACGCTCCTGACACAAGGGTACGACCAGCGCCTCCTGAACCTCAATGGCGGTGTGAGCTATGCTGCACGGCTGGTCGTATGCGAGGGACTGGGCATCGCCTCTACAGTGAGCTATAGCCACTCGCAGAGCGATGGATCGGCTTACTACTCGACCAATGAGGGGGAGCTGGCAGAGAGCAAGAGCAGGACGCACTATCTGACCTTTCACCCAAGAGCTACACTGGTCTTTGCAGGAGGCAATCAGCTCACAGGTGGGCTCTCTTATAACTATGGGCTGGACGACAACGATGCGGGCGGGGTGAGTAGTGGCACGTTGCCTCAGATCATTCATCGGCAGTTCGCTATCTCAGGCTTTGACCTATCGCCTTATCTAGAGTACAGCAAGATGCTGACCCAGCGTCTCTACCTACAGGCGGGCTTGCGCTACCAGACGACGGTGATGCACTACCGAGACTTACTCAATGCGCAGAACGATTACACTGTGCCAAATCGGGGGCTTTATCCTAACCTGCTCCTGCAGTATATGCTTAACCCTGCGAAAGCTTCGGGGATAGGCGTGGCATACCGCCATTTCTTCTCGCTACCCAACTACGGTTACTATTCGCCCGTGGCGACTTACCTGACGAAGAATCTCTACAGCATCGGTAATCAGCGACTTAAGCAGGAAACATTTGACGAGGCGGAGGTCAACTACTTCCTCAACCGTGACTGGCAGTTCACCTATCGGGTGCGCTACGGTCGCAACATCATTCAGATTATGACCTATAAGGATGAGACTGCTCCCGACCTTTACTATACGCAGCCGAGCAATGTGGGGAGTCGCTGGAGCCACTACGCATCGGGGACGTTCAATAAGAGTCTCTTCCCCTTCTGGCGAACGAATAATATCCTCTACCTGCGCTATGATCAAGAGCAAATGCCTGGGCGGTCGGTACAAAGCTTCTCGGTGGGTGGCACCTCAACGCATCAGTTTACCATCACCAAGATGGTTGGTCTGAGCGTAGCCTTCAGTGGTGAGACAGCTCGCCAGCAGCTCGGCTACACGATCGGCGGTCGCTATGGGCTGGACTTAGGTTGCTATGCCTCACTGCTGCATGATCAGCTACAGCTCAGTCTCTCGCTGAGCAATCTCCTCCACAGTCGGGATCGGATCACGATGAGGATGGGTGATACGACCGAGCAGCTTCGTCTCAACCTCTCGCCACGTCGGCGACTGGTGCTGACCCTCTCGTATGCCTTCTCGGCTGGTGATCGGGTTAAGCCCGTACGCACCGAAAGCGCAGCGACGCTCTCTCTCGAGCGCCCCGTCTTGTAGCAGCGCAGTGCGTCGGTGCATCCCTGTAGCGGGCTACACGTTGGATCGTTACTCGGGAGATTTGTAGAGTTGTGGATGGGGGAGTGGAGTAGAGCTTTGGGGGCTATTTTGTATCTTTGCCTATCATAATTACTGCCGATTCCTATTCTACTTAATCCATAATGAAAAAGGTACGACTACATCGCGAGGGGGTGGGACTCCTCGTCTCTTTCTTCCTCATACTGACGCTGGCTTGCTGGGCAACCTTTGTCTTTGTCCCCTTTAAGGGGGTGTTTATCTTGACTCTACTGGTGTCGCTCACGGTGATGGGGCTAGCGCTAAACTTCTTTCGCTTCCCCAGGCGTAGCAATAGCGAGGCGGCCAATAGACGCCTCATCGTAGCGCCGGCCGATGGCAAGGTGGTGGTCATGGAGGAGGTCGAGGAGCCTGAACTACTGGGACGTCGCTGCCTCAAGCTCTCGATCTTTATGTCGCTCTACAATGTGCATGCTAACTGGGTCGCTTGCAATGGTACGATCACTCATGTGGAGCATCAGAGCGGTGCCTATTACAAGGCTTTTCTTCCTAAGAGTAGTGTGCTCAATGAGCGGTCGGCGGTGATCATCCGTACAGATGGCGGCCATGAGGTGCTAGAGCGTCAGATCGCTGGGGCTGTGGCACGTCGTATTGTCACTTACCCGAAGGTGGGTGACGAGGTGACGGTCGAGGACTTCCTTGGCTTCATCAAGTTTGGCTCACGCATTGACCTTTACCTGCCACTGGGTACGGAGATAGCGATCAAGATAGGCGACGAAGTGGTGGGCGGTGAGACAACGCTGGGCTATCTGCCCCAGTAGGCACGCTTCTTGCTGTATGAAGATCAAAACCTCGTTGTCATGATAAAACGACTAATCCCCAATCTCCTAACGCTGTGCAATATCCTCTCGGGTGCGGCAGCGATCATTTCGATCCTATATTATAAGGAGTACCAGATGGGTGCCGTCTGGATTGCTGTGGGTGCTTTCTTTGACCTGCTCGATGGTATGGTGGCGCGGCTTCTGCATGCGACCTCTCCGATAGGCGCTGACCTAGACTCGCTCTCAGATGTGGTCACCTTTGGCCTAGCACCTGCACTGCTAGCTCTCTGCACGATGGAGGGGAGACTCTT